>JBKJPM010000264.1:0-4957 GCA_046595175.1 Gemmatimonadaceae bacterium | reverse complement strand
GCCATCTTGAGGGGGTGGTGTCGCAAGACGTAGCGGTTCGAGTCCGCTCCAGGGCATTCCTCTCCTTTGCCACAGTAGCTCAGGGGTAGAGCACTCGATTCGTAATCGAGCGGTCGTGAGTTCAAATCTCACCTGTGGCTCTGTGTTGAACAAAAAAAGAGGCGCCATCCGGCGCCTCTTTTTATTTATCCAGTTACAGATTACTGCTGTTTTGCCTGAATTGACTTCGCCTTGTCCAGGTGGGCCTGGATGTTTGGCGCGGCCTTCGTAATCAGATCCTTGAGTTCTGCGTTCTGTGCGGCCCCTAGAGCGGCCGTCGCGGTTTGCAGGACTGCGGTGTGGTATGTGACTTCATTGTCGATATATGCTTTGTCGAAGTCCTTGCCCTTTGCCGTGGAGTTGAGCAACGCGAGAGTCTTGTCCGTGGACGCCTGGCTGTCGTCATTTGCCGGGGCAGCGGGAATTACCCCGAGCTTGGCTGCGAGATCGGCACCCTGTTTCCGGAGAGCATGATGATCACGCATCATCATCTTGGCGAAGCCCTTTACGTCGGCGCTTGTGCCCTTGGTTGCGGCAACTGAACCCGCGGAGCTATCCAGGGCGCTTGCATTGTCCAGGATGTAGACGATGTTAGCATCGGTTAGAGCTGGAGCTGCTGGTGTCGCCGTATCGACTGCGGCAGCTCCAGCCGTCGTGTCGGCCTTGTCATCAGTGTCCTTCTTGCTGCATGCTGCGACCGCGACAAGCGCGAGAGATAGAAATCCGAATCGGGTGATGCTTCTGTTCATGGAGTCCTCACAAAGGGTAGTGGGTTAACGGTGCTGCAATAATCGGGCGACCCCGCCTGCCTTCGGCTCGTCAGTATCTGTAGGCGAGCCCAGCGCGGATTGTCCGCGACGGCATCCGGTAATACTGCGCATCGCCGAACTCACTCTCCGCAATTGGGTCGCGGCGATCGGTCAGGTTGTTTCCATCGATTCGGAACTCGACCGATCCCGTTCTGAAGCCAACGCCTGCGCTGAATGTGGTGAATCCCTCGGCCAGCGCGGTGTTGCGTTTGTTGAGGTACCGTTCTCCGAGATAATTCAAAACTGCA
The DNA here is from genome assembly GCA_046595175.1 of Gemmatimonadaceae bacterium. Classification (GTDB taxonomy): domain Bacteria; phylum Gemmatimonadota; class Gemmatimonadetes; order Gemmatimonadales; family Gemmatimonadaceae; genus UBA4720. The sequence continues at coordinate 3,861 of JBKJPM010000264.1, read as the reverse complement.
TTCCCGAAAAATCCCTGATCAGGCGAGAAGATCAGCCCGGCCGATGCGAGCTGACGCGCCGACATCTCGAAGCGTTTTCCGCCGAGCTGTGTCGGAGTTCCGCCAAAGTCCCGCACGAAATCGACAAACTTTCCATCGTGGAAAGAATAGGTTGCCCGCGCTGAAAGCGACCTGATGAGTCTCACGTCGGCGCCGAGCTCAACGCCCTTAAAGCGTGTGCTCCCGGAATTGATCAGAGCAGGCTGGTTATTGATTACTGCTGCCGTAACGAGATTTTCGAAATCCATGTGAAACGAGCTTGCCTCAAGATTGAGTCGCCCATGCATTGTCGTGCCTTTCATTCCGGCTTCATAGCTGCGCGAAGTTTCAGGATCGAGAATGCCTTCATTTTCCGCGAGGCCAAAATCGAACGCAGCCGGCTTGAATGTGCTCCGGAAATTGGCAAACGCCCGCAAATGATCTGCGCCACTTTCCCAGAGTCCCAGCAGCGTTCCAAGGCTTCCGCTGATCCTGGAATGGGTTGACTCTACACCCGCACCCCTCTTTTCGGATGTGGCGTTCAATCGCAGTCCTCCGCTAACTGTCAGCTGCGATGCCGGACGCCATTCTGCCGAACCGTATGCGCCGAGGAAGCGACGTTCATCTTCGGCATCACGGTCGAATACGGCCGGCTCGGTGCCCCGGGCGCGTGTCGCGCCGGAAAGAGGTGCTGTGTAGCGGAAGGTGGCTCCCTCCGCTTCTCCGCCGGCGAAGAGAACATCTGCACCCGCCATAAGGCGCAAATTGTTTCGCTGAGGAAGAATCACGTGCGTGTCAGCGTAGAAGTCCTTGATATCGATATTTTCGCGAAGCCCTGCGGCGTTGCCGGCCGTATTGGACAGGGATGTCAGAAATCCGCGAAAGATTTGCTGTCCTGAAAATGTGAAGGATGCCGTGGTGCCCCAGGTCGTACCGTCGAGAATAGAGCGCTGGTCGCCCACCGAAAGCGCAAAACGGTTTTCGTTGAGAAAGGCTCCAGCTGGATTGTAATTCGCGTCGAGCGGATTTTTAGTCGAAAGGGCTGCGCCCTCGCGAGCATGCGGACTCGCCGGGTCTTGCTGAATAAGGTTCATGTCAGCGGTCAGCCACGTTTGTGCGTCACCATTTATCCGTCCCGTCCGAAAGAGCGCGTGCCCTTTGCGAAAAGCTGTGTTGTCGTCGCGAAAACCAACGCGCTCGCCGTCAACGCTGAGCCGGGAGCCCCATGACCCGGAAGGGACTGGAATGTCGATTCCTGCGCCGATAGTTCCGAAGTTGCCGCCATAAACTTCCGCGAATTTTGAAGTTGAAGCACTCGTCTTGTGTACCACATGTATCACACCAACGAAAGATGTCGCACCATATGTGACCGGCGCAGGACCGCGCAGCACCTCGATGCGCTCGATGTCGCGCATGCTCACGCTTGCAACTGCGGGATTAAGAGCGCCGCCCCAGGGCACACCGTCAACAACGAGAAGAAATGCGTCGAACTCGCGCAGCCCCCAGATCTCAGGCACTGCCGCACCGGGGCCCTGATCGCCGCCCGGCGCGATTGATATTCCGGCGCTTAGCGCGAGAGCTTCCGGCAGAGTGCGCACACCCCTCGTCCGCAGGTCTTCACCTCGAATAACCTCGATGGAGAGCGGGACGTCATGCGGAGCTTCTGGAATTCTGGTGGCTACGACTTCCACCGGAGGAATGGCTACTACCGGGTTCTGCTGCGCGAGGGCGGCGGGCCCGCAAAACAGGGCAATCATGCAAGCGGATTTTGCGATCAGTCTCATTTATCGGCAACGTGAAGGGAACACTCTCGAACCATATTGTTACGCCGGAGCCGTGAAATTCACTGGAAGAGCACTAAATTAACCCAGACGCGGGCGTAATTCAGTTGGTAGAATGCCAGCTTCCCAAGCTGGACGTCGCCGGTTCGAGCCCGGTCGCCCGCTCTTTAGTGTGTGATCATGGCGGTTTTTCCGCCTTGACAGCTAGTTTGCGAATTGCTACAGTGAACTCGTGCTGCTCACCACGCTTTATTACGCCTCCTATTACTACTCGACCCGGGCAACGGGCCGTGAGCGAAGGCGTACGCGTGACTGAAGCAGAGTTCTAGCACTTCATTTCGCAAGCACTTCGACCGGCCCGTGGAACACCACGGGCCTTTTTTTTATTCCAACCGGGAATCGTTCAATGATCATCGTCACACGTCCGAACGTCACTGAAGCCGAACTGGATCACATCCGGGAGCGTGTCGAAGCGGCAGGGCTCCGAACTCACCTTTCCCGAGGAGAGCGAAGAACGATTGTCGGATGCATCGGCGATGAATCGCTGCTCGAAGGGGTCGCTCTTCGCTCGCTGCCCGGTGTCGAGTCCGTAACTCCTGTGCTCAGACCTTACAAGCGTGCCTCCATAGATTTTGCAGCCGCTAAAACAATTGTCAGCGTCGGCGGAGCAGCCTCATTCGGTGGTCAGACGGTTGCGATCATCGCCGGCCCCTGTTCTGTCGAAGGGAGTGCAATGCTCCGTGAGACAGCGATGTCCGTAAAAAAAGCGGGAGCCTCGATGCTCAGAGGCGGAGCGTTCAAGCCAAGAACTTCACCTTACAGCTTTCGCGGGATGGGCGTTGAAGGGCTGCGAATTCTCGCAGAAACACGCGCGGAGACGGGTTTGCCTGTGGTCACCGAAGTGCTGGATACCCGCGACGTAGACATTGTGGCGGAGCACGCGGACATGCTTCAAGTGGGCGCGCGAAACATGCAAAACTTCGCGCTGCTCGCGGAGTTGGGACGGGTGCAGCGGCCGATACTTCTGAAGCGTGGGATCTCAGCGACAGTCACTGAACTGCTCATGGCCGCTGAATATATAATGGCTCACGGAAACAATGATGTAGTGCTCTGTGAGCGCGGAATCCGAACTTTCGAAACCGCGACCCGAAATACTTTGGACGTTTCAGCGATTCCTGTCATCAAGCGCGAAAGTCATTTGCCGATCATCGTCGATCCGAGCCACGCCGGAGGTGATGCGGATCTCGTAGCGCCATTGGCATTTGCCGCAATTGCCGCTGGTGCGGACGGATTGATCATTGAGGTCCACCCTGACCCCGAATCGGCGCTCTCGGACGGAGATCAATCGCTCACACTTCCTGCTTTCGACGCACTAATGGCGCGAATCGGACCATTTGTCTTGGCCGCCGGACGAACGCTCTCAGCGCCATCTGCCGGCCTCGCCTCCGACGTGCGGCAAGAACTGGCGCAAGTGTGGTGAGCCAGGGTAGAGGAGAAGATGAGGCTCTTCAGGTGGAGCTGGCGCGTTGCCGGGAGGAAATTGCCACGGTTGACGGCGCGATAGTCACGCTGCTCTCAAAGCGCGTCGCTCTCGCGCGTCAAACCGGAATGCTGAAGCAGAAGCTTGGCTTGTCGATTCTGGATCCGCAGCGGGAAGCGGCCAGAATCCGGGTCGCCATCGCCAATGCGCGGGAGGAGGGGCTGGACGCGGAATCGGTGCGCGAAATCTTCTGGCACATTCTGGGTTTATCGCGCAAGGCGCAGTACTCGGAAAAGCGATGAGCACGCAAAAAACCGTCGCAGTTATCGGTCTTGGTTTAATCGGCGGCTCAGTCGCTCGAGGTTTAGCCACTCAAGGCAACCGGGTTCTGGGCTACGATTCAAATGCCGCCAGCCTCGACGCTGCGCTCACGAGTGGAGTTGTTACCCGACCACTTTCGCCAACTCTGGAAGAAATTGGCGACGCCGATGCGGTCATCATCGCCGTTTACGGTGATTCCGCACTCGACGTACTAAAGCGTGTGAATGCGAAAGTCGGAGACGTCGGATTGGTAACCGATGT
>JBKJPM010000242.1:0-19138 GCA_046595175.1 Gemmatimonadaceae bacterium | reverse complement strand
GAAAATGTGGCTCGTCCTCGAAGACACTCGTCCCGGAAGCGGGAGCCGGCGTTACATGTTTGGGTACTGGTGGCCTGGCCGGGATGTATCAGGACATTTTGCGCCAGCCGACTCCCTCGTCGAAGCGCTTTCATCCCGCCGAAACCTTGTCTTCTCGACATTGCCTGAAGCGTGGCTGATCACCATCGGTGCGCAGAATCAGGTGGGGAAGTGGCAGACACTGCAGAGAAATCTCGCGGCAGATATACACCGCGCCTATCCCGGAATTCCAGCATCCGGTCTTAAGGTGGTGGGTATCACCCTTCAGTCAGATTCCGATGCGTCACACGGAGTAACCGAGGTTTACTTTGAATCAATGAGTCTTTTACGGAACACGACAAGGCAATGAAGCTTGCCGCACGCGCCCTGACGTTCGCGGTGGCATTAGGAAACTCGGCTGGCGCACAAACGCCGGTCTCGATGAAGAATGTCGATCTCCAGGCGACGATTCATTCGCGAACGCGCGCGATAGACGCAGTGATTCGCGTGGCCGTTGCAACTCCCATCGGGCGGATTCCGGTGAGCGGACACGGCGCATTGAAGTACAACTGTGCCGGATACTTCAGTGGCACGATGTCGTACAACCCGATCGTGAGATTGTTCGCGAAGATTAAGGGTGTCGCGCTCGTCACTGCGCTCGATGGACGGATCGTAACGGTGGATCCTGTTGACTGCACATCCGCCCTCGTCCGAACGCTCACCGGCCGGGCCGATGTGGATTCAACTGACATGAAAGGCTGGATCAAGATGGCAGGAGACTCCGTTCCCTTTCGCGGGCCCGCGTGGACTTACGGAGACAGTACCTACCACAGCGTCCTTTCAGCGCGCGTGGCGAACAAGCCGATCGAGCTCCACATTAACATGTACAAGCATCCGCGAATGATGACCGGCGTCAGAAAATAGATTTACGATAATGCCTCCCCGCCCAAAGCGCGGTAAAAAATGAACGTCAGAGAATTGCGGTCCGGTGACATGACGCAGCTCCTGCCACTGCTCAACGAGCTTGGATACCCTGTCGAGCGCGATGTGCTGTTGGAGCGATTCGATGCGTTTACGAAAGACGGGGAACATGCACTGGTCGCCGAGCGGGACGGCCGGATAGTCGGACTGCTTACAATGCATGTGACGCCGGTCCTGCACCGCGCAGGTTCAGTCGGCCGAATAACCACACTCGTGGTGGAAGCGGCATCTCACGGTCAGGGTGTGGGGCGAGCGCTCATGGATTATGCCGAGCGAAGGCTCTGGGAAAAAGACTGCGTGATGATCGAAGTGACGAGCAACAAAAAACGCACGGACGCGCACGCGTTTTACGAAAGACTCGGTTACGAGCAGACTAGCTATCGCTTCGCGAAGCAACGCCCTTCCGCTAACTTGGGACCGTAGCCTTCAACACTCTACCAGGAGCATCGTGGCGGCACGAAGCGGAATATCGCGGGCTATCTTTTTCATCCTCGGGCTTGCCGGCATGGCGGCTGGAGTGTTTTTCCTGTTGGGAATGCGTCATTTCAAGACCCGGAGTTCAGAGATTTCACTCGGGGTCGGCGGAATCGCCGGGGGTCTTGCCATGATGAAGATCGCAATGACGCCCGATACTACCACGAGTTATCGCTAATGTCAGTCCCGATTGGCTTCCCTTCTTATTTGTAGCTGTTTCGCTCCCAAGATCCGTACATCGGATTGGGCAGCAGGATAAAACGTCTTCCATAGTCGTTGAAAACGGTTTGCGCCGAATCGCGCGCCGCCTGCGACATCATGGGGAAGTCCTGGATGTTGTCACCAACCCACATAAGGACCTGCATCGCTGGAAATGACGACGAAGCCGTTCCTTCCTGGACTGCACGGAAGCGTGGATTCTTGTCGCTCGGGCCTGCCGGCTTGCACAGCACGAGATCGGTCGTGATTCCAACAGCGAGCAGGTTCTGCCGTGTTGCGCTGCATGCGGTGTCGTCGCGATTGGTGACGATCACGACCTTCCCGCCCAGCTCCCGCACAATGCGCGTGAAATCAGCCGCACCAGGCAGCGCAGTTGCCGCGCGCTCCGCAGTCCATACATTCCACGAGGCCTCGGAGTACAGCGAATCCAGCTCGGCACGCCGCTTCTGATAAGTAGAATTATCCAGTACGGTCTCGTCGGCATCGAGAATGACTCCCCAGCGACCAGCCGGTTTGCCCTTCGCCAATGCGCGAATCTGGTCGGCGGCCAATCGATAAGTTTGCAGATAGATCGCCCTATGCTCTGCTGAATTTCTGACCCAGTGAATTTCGGGACGAACGCGCGGACCAGACGAAGCGGTCGACGTCGCTGGAACCGGAGCGGAAGTCGTGGATGACCAGACTGCGGGCCCTCCGCATGAGACAAGCAACGGCAGAATCAGTACGAGTTTTCGCATTAGGGCAATTGGGTGGGTTGACTTAAGAATACACCAAAAAAAGCCCGCCATTTCAGGCGGGCTTTTTCTCTAAACACCGAGACCTTAGTCTGTTTCGACGTAAGTATCCGGAATCGTAACCGGCCCAACTGCCAGGTAATCGTCGGATTCCATCGGGATGATCTTCGACGGGGTTTCCGGACGCGGCGGCTGGCCTTCTGTCGGAATATTCGTCACGGCCAGAACGATGCGGCGGTGGATTGGATCCACCTCCATCACGCGCAGGTCGAGCTTCATTCCTTCGTATACGATGTCGGCGGGGCTGTTGACCGGGTTGCCGAAGTTGAGCTGGCTGACAGGAATGAAACCTTCGATATCGTTTCCGATATCAACGACGACACCCTTGTCCATCAGGCGAACTACAATACCAGGCAGCTCCATTCCAACCGGATAGTTCTCACCGATCTTGAGCCACGGATCGTCACTCGCTTGCTTGAGGCCGAGCGAGATGCGCTTATTGTCTGAATCGACGTTGAGAATGACGACATCAACTGCGTCGCCCTTCTTCACGACATCCGACGGGTGCTGAACGCGCTTGGTCCATGACATGTCGGAGATGTGAATCAGTCCGTCGATGCCAGGATCGATCTCTACGAATGCGCCGAAGCTTGTCAGGTTGCGGACCTTTCCATTGATGCGTGTGCCGACCGGGTACTTAAGCGGCAGCGACATCCATGGATCCTGTTCCGTCTGCTTCATGCCGAGTGAAATTTTCTCTTCGCTCGGATCGACCTTAAGCACTACTGCCTCGATCGTCTCGCCAATGGAAACCAGCTTCGACGGGTGACGCACGTTGCGAGTCCAGCTCATCTCGCTGATGTGCACCAGTCCTTCGATACCCGGCTCCAGCTCAATGAATGCGCCGTAGTTGGTGATCGATACAACCTTGCCCGACACGCGCGTACCAACCGGATACTTCTCCGCGACGTCTTTCCACGGGTAGCTCTGGAGCTGCTTGAGTCCGAGCGAGATGCGCTCGCGATCCCAATCGATGTCAAGAATCTTGACTTCGAGCTCCTGTCCGATGTGCACCATTTCGGACGGATGCTGAATGCGGCCGTACGACATGTCGGTGATGTGGAGAAGTCCGTCAACGCCGCCAAGATCGATGAATGCACCGAAGTCAGTGATGTTCTTGACCACGCCTTTACGGACCTGATCCTTCTGGAGCTCTTTCATCAGCTTGTCACGCTTGCCAGCTCTCTCAGCTTCGAGGATCACTCGACGCGAGACAACGATGTTGCGGCGGCGCTTGTTCAGCTTGATGATTTTGAACTCGAACTGCTGTCCGAGAAGCTCATCAACATTCGGCACACGGCGCAGAGCGATCTGCGAGCCGGGGAGGAATGCATCCACGCCCATAAGATCGACGACAACGCCGCCTTTGATCTTCTTGATGAGCGTGCCCGTTGCAGGCTGGTCGCTTTCGTAGGCAACGCGAATGCGTTCCCATACGCGCATGAAGTCGGCTTTCTTCTTGGAAAGAACAACGGATCCTTCCATGTCTTCCAGGTGCTCGAGCAGAACTTCTACTTCGTCACCGGGCTTGAGGTCGGGAAGATCCTTGAATTCTTCGAGAGGGATCGTGCCTTCGGATTTGAATCCAATGTCGAGCACAACCATGTTATCGCGGATGTCCAGTACACGGGACTTGACGATTTCGCCTTCTTCGATCGAGGCCATCGTCCCGTTGTACATCTCCATCATTGCTTCAAGCTCGTCGGACGAGTAGTCGTCTTCGTCGTACAGCTCGGGTCGGAGATTGGCTAGCGGGCGGAGCTGCGCCTTTTGCAGGTCACGCTTTTCACGCGGCGTGAGAGTGGAGGCGGTTTGGGTTGAGGTTTCTTCTACGTCGGTGGGCATGCAGCTGGGTTAAGGGTTTATAGGATGTTTTTGTACAGCCTTTAAGCTTAGTCAAGTCACTGCCATGGGTCAACTTAAGCACTGGAACGGGCACAAAGATGCCGTCGAGGCCTGCCCGAGGTTTTGGGCCTAAGCAATGCAATTAAGGGATATGCGGCGGCGCAGGGATCGAGACGCCCACAAACAGCCCACTCGGCAGGATCTTTCCTAATGCGAACATTTTGGCGCTCCACGACCATCCTCGTCTTTTTTGCAGCGGCCTGCGCCCGCGATACTCCCTTCCCCGGCGCCGGGAAAGCGGTTGCCACCCTGACTGGGGCAAGACACTTCGATCACGTTGTCATCATTGTTCTTGAAAACGAGGATGCGACCACTGTCGAGGCCGTACCGTACATGGATTCCCTGGCGCGAACGGGGGCACTGCTCCGCAACTATTTCGGCGTAGCGCATCCGTCGTATCCGAATTACCTGGCGCTTGTCGCCGGAAAAACTTTTGTCGGCTCACCGGAAGCGCGCCCAGATCCCGTGGCCTACAACCGCCGGGAGTTCGGCGACGCGCAGATGCAGATCTCCGCTCCCTCGATCGCAAATAGTCTTGAGGCGCAAAAACTGACCTGGGACCTCTTTGCGGAAGACTATCCCATCAAGGACAGTCTGCCGGCGAAATGTGACTTTCGATCGGCTGCCGGGCTGTACTCGCGGAAGCATGTGCCGCTGCTCAGCTTCGCGTTATTCCATGAGCATCCGGAACTGTGTGCTCATGTCCGCGATCTTCGCTGGCTCCGTCCTGATTCCCTGGCCGCCTACACTTTCATCACGCCGAACATGGTGCACGATGGCCACGATGCGTCACTCAGCGTAGCCGTCACCTGGCTTCGAACTTTCCTGAACCGGCTAACGAGCAATCAGAAACTTATGGAATCAACGCTGGTTGTCGTGACCTTCGACGAATCATCTACGTCGGTATTTGAGAAGATCAGGGGAAAATCGCACGCCAACGCTGTCTTTACTGTGCTCTTGGGGGGCGTGGTCAAACCGGGTTCCGCGTCCGACGAGGTGTACAGTCATTACAGTCTGCTGCAAACCATCGAAGAGAATTTCAACCTCAGCCCCGCACTCGCCCCTCAAGGTACAACTAGTATCAAGGATGTTTGGCGTTAGCGCTTCACTTGGGTGCTCCCCAATTAACAGCCAGCCACAACATCCTCGACTCCCTTGGTCGCGGCAGCGTGCGGCAATGACGACCAGTATTTGTTAATCGAATCAACCGCCGCCTTTCGGGCCAGAAATGCATCCCGGAACGCGAACGCATTCTCTGCACCCTTACGCGGCAATCCGTCCACCCATGGAGTTTCTGACGCTACAATAGTCACCGGCGGCCGGAGCTTAACTACACTGTCCACAGCCTTGGCTGCCTCGACTTTATTTCCGCTGTGTATTGGAAGGACGCTAAAGTGACGTGAATAGTTGGTGAATATGGATGTCAACTCGTCCAGCCGCTTCTTCTGTTCTACATCGGCAGGATCCATTATGAACACAACGTCACCTGCCCTGCCCTCAAGGAAGCAGCCGTAAAGCTCTTCATGCTCCGGGTAGGGAGTCAGCCAGACGCCTCCTGCAAGATGCATTAGAGTGCCATGGGTAAATGGGTGCTGCCGCTCTTCGAAGCCGAGCCCGACGCTGTAATCCTTGGACGCGATCGACTTCGCTCCAAGATTTTCAATCATGGATTTTACGATATTCACGCGATCCCGACCGAGTCCGCAGTGCACGTAGTAGTGCCCCCTGCCCGACAGCGCCAGCTTCTTGATCGTGTCGAGCGCTTCTCGATTCGCGCTGAACCAGGGTAGCATGGGCGCGCGCACGAGTACGAGGCCAAGTTTCTTTGTCGCACTGTTTTCTTCTGCAATTCCAGGACGCTCGACGGGCACGCTGGGATGCTGCAGGGAAATGATGGTCGTGACGCCGTGCTTCTGGAGCTCCGCCAGCTTTTCAGAGTCGGGATAAGGGCCGAACTCGAACACAGCACCGTTAGCTGTTTCGACATTCGCGATGTTCCCTCCGCCGGCAACGCCTGAGAGCATTTTCTGGGGATTACCCCAGGCGATCGCGGTTCCTACAGCGAATAGCGTTGCAACTATTGGAATGCCGAACTTCACAGCATTCGACTCGGAACGCCAAGACTGGCGACTTAGACGCAGTGCAAGCCACGCGGAAAAAATCACATAGACGACTACCAAGGCAATAACGAAAGCGTTTTCAGCACCTGACCCACCGCCCGAGCGGTGAACTGCGGACGTCACCCATCGAACAGGCCCGACAAGTACCATGGTGCCGAGAATAAACCCCACCATAAGCCACATATACAGAAACGAAAGACTTACAATGGCCCAGCTCGGGCGCCCCCTGTTATCCACGATGCCTCTTGGTTGAGCGTCTACGCTCCGGTAATAGCAACCTGCCTGCCAGCGGCTCTACAGAAACGGTAAAAGGGGTTAGCCCAGTGAGCTCTCCATCGGCCTGACTCTGCCGTACCGGTTTAGTCTCCACGCTGAACTCTCTTCCCGATCGGTAGGTCAGGCAGGGGTCGGGCTCAAAGTTCCTGGTCATCAGACGCCAGGTGATGCGGACGAAGTCGCGGAAGGTCCTGGGAGAAAAAATGCATGCGTTGAGCAGACCATCGTCGTGCTGAATTCCGTCACCGAGTGTGATGAGCTCGTTCAGGAGTGTACCGAAGTTCGCAATGAGTACGGCCGAAGCGCGGCTTTCCAGAACCTCGCCATCAATTGTCAGGCGAACGTCGAACTGATCGAAGCGAAGCACGCATCGGACTCCAATGATCACATAAGCCAGAACGCCAAGCCTCCGCTTCAGAGTGGCCGGTGTCTCTGCAATCATCATGGCGTCTATACCGACTCCTATGCCGATGGCAAAGCGGCGGCCGTCCGGCAGGAGGCCAAGGTCGATCTTTGATTCTCTGCCATTCAGCAGCAACGGCACTGCACGTTTGATTGACACTGGGACGCCAAGCGACCGCGCAATGACGTTTCCGGTCCCGCCGGCAAGAACACCGACCGGCGGCCCCTTTCCCGCGAGCGCGCCGATCACTTCCATCGCGGTGCCATCGCCGCCAAGCGAAAAAACGGCGTCGTACTCCGAACTCTCTGCTGAAGCAATTTGTGCCGCATGTCCGGGCGCTTCCGTCACCCGAATAGTCAAATCGACTCCCGCGGCCGCGAAAGCCGTGGCTGCCTTCCGTCTCTCGCGCGCGCCACGACGCGACGCCGGATTTACGATCAGCAGAGCTCGGCGAATTTCCGTCATTTCGTTCCGGTCAATCTCACGAATCGCGCTCCGCTGCGTGCGCGAGCGCCACGATGCGCTGAATCTGTTCTTCCTGCGTGAGGTGCGTGGTGTCTATCAGGATTGCATCCCTTGCCTGGACGGTTTGCGTCGCGTCCTGCGCGTCGCGATGGACGATCCGTTCAGTCTCGTCAGCAATTTCGTCCTGGGTCGGCGACTTTCCACCCTGTTGCACGAGACGCCTGCGGGCACGCTCCCATGGATCTGCGACAAGAAAGATTTTCAGTTTTGCAACGGGAAAAACAATGGTCCCAATATCCCGCCCATCCACAACGACGTTGAATTCACTGGCTGCGCGTCTCACTTGCTCATCCACCCAGTTGCGCACTGCCGGCATCTGCGCAACGCGCGAAACGTCTCTCGTGACCTTGGAACCACGCAGCTCCTCTTCGCTCTCCTTGCCATCGAGAAGCGGAACGAAGCCCCCATTTGCAGCCTTGAGCGAAACGATCTTTGCCGCATTCACAACGTCTGATTCGGACCAGTCATCGTTCTTGCTCACGCGAAGGACAGCGGCGGTTGCGGCCCGGTAGAGCGAACCGGAATCCACATGACGGTAGCCGAGCAGCTTTGCAACGCGCTTGGCCGTACTCGACTTTCCGGATGCGGCAGGCCCGTCGATCGCGATCACCATTTTTTGAGTCATCGCGTCACTCGCTCCAGGTCGGTCCAGAATTCAGGATACGATACCGCTACTGAGTCGCGTTCGTCGAGAGTCACCGCACCATGGGTGAGGCGTTCCAGTATGCCGAAGGCCATGGCTATCCGATGATCCATGTGTGTCGTGATGGTTCCTGCGAGGGAGTACTTCCCCGCCTTCAGGTGGAAGCCATCAGGGAACTCTTCAATATCAACGCCAAGTGCGCGAAGGTTGGAGCAGACGACGCCAATACGATCACTTTCCTTGACGCGGAGCTCGGAAGCCCCGGTAACATGTGCCTCGACTCCGGCGGCGGCAGCCACGCACGCAAGCAGCGGAATTTCATCGATCATGGAAACGACGTCTTCGGCCTCGACTTCAATGGTTCCGAGCGTGGCAGGGCGAACGATTATGTCGCCAACAAGCTCCCCGCCACTAAGACGTTCGTTTCGGTATTCGATCGATGCTCCTGACGCAATCAGGATCATGATGAAACCGGTCCGCGTTGTATTGAGGCACACATTCTCGATTGCAATCTCACCTTCGTCGGAAAGCACCGCAGCCGCAATGAAGAAGGCCGCGGACGAGGGATCTCCGGGAATTTCGATGTTGAGCGGTGCGAGGGCTTTTACAGGCTTGAGCTCAACACGCTTTTTTATTACGTCCACTTTCGCACCCATGGCGCGAAGCATCCTCTCCGTGTGATCGCGCGACGCGATGGTCTCATTCACCGCGACGCGCGCTTTTCCTGTTAACCCAGCGAGCAGAATCGCGCTTTTCACTTGTGCGCTGGAGGTGCTGTTGTCCCAGTCCAGTGCGTGCAGCTTGCCACCGGTGATCGTCATGGGCAAACTGTCCTTCCCTTCAGGGTACTCGATGACCGCACCCATTTCCGCCAGCGGTTCGGTAACTCTCCGCATCGGACGCCTGCTGAGGCTGTCGTCACCGGTTATCCGCGCGTGGATTTCGTTGCCGGCTATGGCACCGGAAATTAGGCGGGCAGTCGTCCCACTGTTGCCGCAGTCGAGCGGGGTCGTTGGCTGCGTGAATCCCCGAATGCCATTGCCTTCGATGGTGAAATCGGAAGTCAGCTCGGGTATGTCGCAGCCAAGTATCCGGAGAACGCTGGCAGTAGACTCAACGTCCTGGGAATTCAGGATGCCGCGAATGCGCGATGTTCCCTCTGCGATCGCCGATAGGATAAGTGCGCGGTGCGAAATGGACTTATCGCCCGGCACCCTGATGGTGCCGCTTACCTTCATCGCAACCAGCTCTCCAGTGCGGTTGCACTGTCAGTCTTGTCATCCCGGTATTTCACGATGACAGGGGTTTGAAGCGAGAGCTTCTGTTCCCTTCCCCATCCGCTGTTTACCTGGCGGGCGCCGGGGACGACAACAGCATCGGCGGGAATTTCCAGCGCATTTTCGGCAGAGGCGCGGTACACGCGCTCGTTCACGAGATCATAAACCGGAGTGCCGCGAGTGAGTACAACGCCGGCAGCAACCACAGCGCCGCGCCTTACAACCGTGCCTTCATAGATTCCGCAATTCCCGCCGACAACGACATCGTCCTCTACAATCACGGGAGAAGCGTTGATGGGCTCGAGGACGCCACCGATCTGCGCTGCGGCACTGATGTGGACGCGCTCCCCAATCTGCGCGCAGGATCCCACCAACGCGTGCGAGTCAATCATCGTTCCGGTCCCCACATACGCGCCAACATTTACGTACATAGGCGGCATGCAGACAACGCCAGGTGCAATGTATGTCCCGCGCCGAATGCTCGAGCCACCGGGCACAATTCGAATCGAATCTGCTGACGAGAAGGTTCGCGGCGGATATGTGTCCTTGTCGAAGAATTTCGTTGCACCGAGTCCCGGCATTTCAACGACGCTCCCCGCGCGGAAGCCGAGCAGAATTCCCTTCTTCACCCACGGAACTGCGACCCACTTTCCACTTCCATCCCTCTCGGCCGCGCGAATCTTCCCGAGCTCGAGCGCAGACAGAAGCGTCTCGATCACGCTAAGCGCCTTGTCCGGAAGGCGCTGACCGCCGGGCGTAGCCGAGAGTTCCTCTATATCAAGTTCAAGCTGACCGAGGTTCACGAGCTTAGTGCTCCAGCCGCAATGAGGGCCTGACGTACGGAGGCGGTGAACGCGTCTGCCAGCGGAACCAACGGAAGACGCAGGACGTTTTTCATCCTGCCCATCATTGCGAGCGCAGCCTTGGCTGGAATGGGATTCGATTCCACAAAGGCCGCTCTGGTCCACGCTGAAAGGCGGGCATCAATCTCACGTGCTTCGTCAAATTTTCCGGCCGCACAAAGATTTGTAATCTCGGCGACCGCGCGGGGAACGGCGTTGGATGTAACGGAAATCACCCCATGTCCTCCGGCTTGCATCACGTCAATTGTCAGCGGATCGTCCCCGGACAAAACAGCGAAACCGTCGGGCGCGGAACGAATGATTTCCTTGATCTGCTCGAGATTTCCCGATGCTTCCTTTACCGCGACGATGTTTGGGTGCTCCGCAAGCTCAAGTGTCGTCGCCGCTTCAATGTTGCTCCCCGTGCGCCCGGGAACGTTGTAGACAACTATCGGCAGATCGACTGCATCAGCGATTGCGCGGAAATGCGCCACGATTCCGCGCTGCGGCGGCTTGTTGTACATCGGAGATACGTGCAGCAGATGGGTCGCTCCACACGCCTTCATCTCTTTCGAGAGCGCGATGGCTTTTTTGGTATCGTTGCTGCCGGCCCCGGCAATTACAGGCACTCGACCCGCAACAGTCGCCACGGCGATCGTAACCACGCGCCGATGTTCCTCGGGCGTCATCGTCACGGCTTCACCAGTTGATCCGCACGGGATCACCGAATGAACGCCTTGATCTAGCTGCCACTCAACAAACGAGCGATAGGCAACTTCGTCGAGCGAACCATTGTCGTTGAACGGCGTCAGCAGCGCTGTACCACAGCCATGGAGCAACGTCATAGAACATCCCCCATTGTGAAAACGCCCTTCCTGCCCTTGAGCCACTTCGCTGCACGCAGAGCGCCCTCGGCAAAAACCCGTCGGTCGTGGGCGACATGCGTGAGCGTAATTTCCTCAAACTTCCCCTTGAACGACAGCGTGTGCGTTCCCACAACGGTGCCGGTCCGCATGCTCGAGATTGGAATTTCCTTGCCAAGCGTGTCCCGAATGGCTCCGGCAATAACCTTTGCCGTGCCGGAAGGAGCATCCTTCTTCTCGGTGTGATGAACTTCTTCCATGATTACCTCGAATGCATCACTTCCAGCGAGCAGCTCGCCTGCCTTGCGCGCAAGCTGGATCATGACATTCACGCCGACTGAAAAGTTCGCCGACCAGAGAAGCGCCGAGCCGGACCTGCCCACTTCCCCCTCAATTTCGGTGAGGTGGTCGTACCAACCTGTAGTTCCCACAACGACAGGTATGTGCGCGGCGAGACATCGGCGAATATTCTGTATGGCCGCATCAGGCTGGGTGAACTCAATTGCAACCTCAGCATCCTTGAGAGCCTCCTCGACCTGCTGGCCTTCGCCAATCATTGCAACAATTTCGCAGCCATTCTCCGCCGCAAGTGCAGAGATGGCCTTTCCCATCTTCCCGTCGCCAATGATAGCGATGCGAGTTTGGGTGCTCACTCCCCCGACTCCCCGGACTCCCCGAAGAATTCACGATGCAGCCGCTTCATGGCCTCGGAAACTTTCTTCCCGTCTACAATCACGGTGAGGTTGATTCCGGTCGCACTCAGCGACATCATGTGCAGCTTCATGTTGCCGAGCGCAACGAGCGCGCGTCCCATCACCTCGGCGCTGTCGCTGATTCCATTGCCCACGACTGCAACCACTCCCCGGTTGCGCTCAATGGAGACATCGCCAAGCGGCGCCAGGTCAGCCAGCAGCGCTTCCAGGTTCTGGGCGTTGTCTATCGTGACTGAAACGGAAACCTCCGAGGTCGCGACGACGTCCACTGAAACCTGATTCTTCGCGAAAACATCGAAGACCTTGTGGAGAAATCCGGGCGCGAGGAGCATGCGCGCAGCCTTTACCTTGACGACCGTGACGTCGCCCTTTCCTGCAATCGCACTTACTCCGCGACGTGGCGCATCGAAAGTGATGCGCGTGCCCTTCCCTTCGGGCCGATGGGAATTGTAAATGAAAACGGGGATTCCGAGCCTTACAGCAGGCGCGATCGTATTCGGGTGCAATACTTTCGCCCCGAATGACGCAAGCTCCGACGCCTCGTCGAAACGGATTTTTTCTATAACCTGCGAGTCCTTCACAACTCGCGGATCTGCGGTGAGCATCCCATCCACATCCGTCCAGATTTCAATAGCCTCACTCTTGAGCGCAGCTCCAATGAGAGACGCGCTGTAATCCGAGCCGCCGCGGCCGAGCGTTGTCGTAATTCCCTTTGCAGTCGCTCCGATGAAACCGCCGAGCACCGGCACCTTCTTCTTTTTCAGGAGGGGAAGGATGATGTCACGTGACCGCTCGGCAATCGCGTCAGGCTGTGGCTCTGCCGACATGAAGTTTTCGTCGGTGATCATCACCTCGCGCGCATCGACGTGCACAGCGGGAATTCCGCGCTGCCTGAACGCGGCAGCGACAAGAAAGGATGAGAGCTCTTCGCCATGGGAAGCAATGGCATCGAGACTTCTTTCAGTCACGTGGCCAAGCACGGAAAGAGCTTCCGCCAGGCTTGCGAGCTCGTCGAAGTGCGCGCTCAACTCTGCGCTTACTTCGGCCTCTTCCGGGCAGCCCGCAAGCAGCTTGGCGCAAATGTCCAGGTGCCTGTCGCGAAGGCTTTCCACGGCGGCGAGCGCTCCAATCAGGTGACCCTTGCCCGCCTGCTCCCCAAGGGCAAGCAGAATGTTCGTTGCTCCGCCCAAAGCCGAGACCACGACGACTGGCTGCTTGTCGAGTCGTCCGCGCACAATTACGGCCGTCCGCTCGATTGCTTCAGTAGTTCCGACCGAAGTGCCGCCGAATTTGACGACTATCACGCTGGAGGGATTACGCCTGTTGAAGCCAGCAGCTCCGCGTTCAATACCGAGCCGCCTGCTGCGCCACGAATGGTATTGTGGCCCATCGCAACAAGCCGGATGTGAAAGAGTGGGTCCTTTCTCACTCGACCGACGCTCACAGTCATTCCCATGCCCGCGTTTACATCGCGGCGCGGCTGCGGACGATCTGGCGCATCCAAATACACCAGCGGTTTTGACGGAGACGAAGGCAGGCCCCGGACTGCTTCAGCTCCTGTCCAGGAGCGCAGCGCCGTGATCGCCGCGTCCACGCCGGGATCCTTTTCGAACTCAATGCTCATGCAAATTGTATGTCCGTGTTCCACTGCAACGCGGTTTGTGTGAGCACTGACCTGCATTTGGTCCAGGACAATTTCGCCGTCAATGAAAGCTCCCAGCAGCTTGCCCATCTCCTTCTCGACTTTTGGTTCCTCGTCGGAGATGTACGGGATTACGTTGCCCAAAATGTCGAGTGACGGGACTCCCGGATATCCGGCGCCGGAAACTGCCTGCATCGTGGACATGAACAGCTTTCGAATCCGGAACTTCTCATGCAGCGGAGCCAGGGCCATCGCGGCAACCGTTGCAGCGCAATTGGCGTTGGTGATGATAGCGCCTTTCCATCCGCGGGATTTCTGCTGCGAAGCAATGATGCCCAACTGATCGGCGTTGACTTCGGGAATCACCAGCGGAACGTCCGGCTCCATCCGGTGATTCTTTGCATTACTCAGAACAAATCTTCCCGCCTTTGCAAAAGCCACCTCGAAATCTCCGGCCACCGAGGAATCCATCGCTGAAAAAACGATTGGCGATTTGATCTTTGCGGGATCGACAAGCATGACATCCATCTCGCGAACGCCTTCCGGCATCACACCTTCGATCCACCGTGTGACGTCCCCGTATTTCCTACCGGCAGAACGTTCGGATGCCGCGACTTCATGCAGCTCGAACCAGGGATGGTTCTCCAGAAGCCGGATGAATGTCTGACCGACAGCCCCGGTCGCGCCAAGGACTGCAACGGGCCATTTCTTTCCGGAAAATGCGAACTTCGAGAACCCGCTCATTGCGCGAGCAGACTGCGCGCGAGCCGCTCGTAAGTATCGACGCTGGCCTTGAGCTCGTCGACCGGGACGAATTCATCGGCCGTATGCGCGACGTGAATTGAGCCAGGCCCGAAGAGCAGCGGAGTTCCCCATGCGGAGAGGAGCGGAATATCCGACGTGTACGAGACGGACTGCGTCTCGAACCCCTCGACCGTATGGAAATACTGCGGGGGAATGAATGATCCGTATTCGATTTCTGCTTTTCCGCCGACCCACTCCACCAGCCTTGCTTTCACGGCGTCGACATCACTCACGAGCCGGAACATCAATTCCGCTTCCGCGTGCTCAGGAATGATGTTCGCCTCGCTTCCACCGTGAATGACGCCGATGTTTACCGTCGTTTCGCCGAGCGTCGCGTCGACCGGCCAGTTCACATTGCGGAGCGTGGGAAGCAGCTCCAGGAGGGGCTCGATCGCGGACTTCCCAAGATGCGGATATGCAGAATGAGCTGCACGGCCCCGTGTTCTGAGCGTCGCTCGAAGTGAGCCTTTCGCGCCACTTGCAAGCTTGCTCTCTGTCGGCTCGCCGTTGATCAGGAACTTGGTGTTGGGCGAAAGATTGTTCGCGGCGCGTGCGCCGTCAGAGCCTTTTTCTTCACCAACTACAAAGAGAAGATCCACGCGGTCTTCTCCGGATTTCACAAGCCGATCGGCGGCGACGAGCATGGCCGCTGCGATTCCCTTCGCGTCGGACGACCCACGGCCGAAAAGCTTTCCTTTTTCTTTACGGGGTGGAAGGTATGGCGGTACGGTATCGAGGTGCGTGGAAAAGCACACGCCGCCACCGGCGCGGGACGCCCAGATATTGGCGCGGCCAGGCGTGACTTCCTGGAGCGTGACGTTCCAGCCCTGTGTTATCAGGCGCCGGGAAACGAGGTCCACAATTGGACCCTCACTGCCCGTTAGGGACGAAACACCCACGAGTTCCGCGGCGAGTGCTACGACGTCATCTTTCATTCGGAGAACATAGCGTTAACTGCACCGAATCGGCAGACACCGTGCCGCGGAAGTGGAGGAGGATTCCAGTTCGGCGCCAATCGAGCGAACGCAAGAGTGCGTTCCATGTCGTGGTGCGCCTACTGGATCCTCGTGAGCACGGGAAAAACCCGATGCTCAAGCCAAATCAAACTGTTTTTCTCAGGGACGCGTCCTTCTGAAAAGTGGCCTCCCTTTGAACAACTCCAGAATAGCCGGAACCGAAAGGATGAGAGCCATTCCCAGCCTTTTTGTGAGCGAAATCGACGTTGGGTAGAGCGCCCAAACAAGCCCAAACCCAATTGCTGACAGGACAATCAGAGTCAGAGCGCGGCGCCATCTCTCCGCGATCCGATATACGCCGTCGTAAAAGAAAGCGTAGGTCCAAATTCCGAATGCAACGCCAAAGCATGCAAGGTACCAGCGCAGATGATCGTCCCCAGTGATCCTGCCAGCAACTTCACCCACTGCTAGCGCGGCAACGACAAGAAGCAAAGACAACATTGGAGCCCGCCAGCTTGCCGGCCCGGAGCCTCGTCCTTCTGCAACCGAGTTTTGCGTCATCATCCCCCCGAGGTTATGCCTGAGTGAATGCCAACTGCTACATCAAGGCAAATATATGTCCGAGGGCTGCGCCAATGGATGCGTAAGCAGCTCCTGTCGCAGCACCAATAAGTATTGCCTGGGGCCCGCCGAAGGCACCCCTGATTCCGCCGACAATTCCACCGCCAACGTCCGCCCACCCTACGTCCCTCATGCCTGCCCAGTCGAACGAAGCACGATGCGTTGTAAGCGTCATTCCATCGTCATTTTCACCTGCGCTGATAATAGCGATCGGATTAATGATGGTCCCATCCCGCGTGTATGCATCCCGCCAATAGTCAAAATTCGCCTCCCAGTAGTACGCGGAACTTTGTGCCACCGCAGATGCCGCCAGAACGAGTGCCGCGTCGTTCCCGCTGAGAGAGTTTTGAGCCTGGCTGTTGATCGGGCCGAGAGCCGCCGCTACATCCGCGGCGCTGGAAGACGTAAGCATAATGTTCTGGACCTGGTTAGCCAGCGCGAGCGCCTCCGGAGAAAAATCCTCGTAAGCTGACGCTGTCCGGACCTGCGACCCGCGCGCTGACTGGCCGTCCAACCCGTTTCCAGCGCTGCACAAGGCGCCTTTGGTAGCTGGCCGGAAATCGAAATCCGCCCGCTTTCTGCCCTTGTTGTAATCTCCAATAATCTGATCCAGCAGAGCGCACTTCTCTCCCTTCTGCATTCCCTTCCGGTACTGCTTGTGGAACTGGCGCAGCACAAAGTCCACCTCCTTGTTGTGCTCCTCACCAACGAATGCGTAAGGATTGGCCATGGCGTTTTGGTCATCCTTTGCGGCCGACTGGTCCGTGCGGACTCCGGAAATGTTCTGGGACCCCTCGGAGCATGCGAATACACCTGCGGTTACTGCGAGGATAGCCGCGGAAAGCCATACAACCAATCGCGGGCCAACCTTTCCGTCACCTTCTACTCGGGACATTACGTCCTCCTTGATAGAGACAGATGAAGGATCACAGAGTGCAGCCATAAGGCGGAAACCAAATTACGGACTGTCGCAGTAAAATCCGTCAGACAAGCGCTTGATGACTGCAGTTTCGCATCATAGGTTCCGGCATATGCGGGAATAGCTCAGTTGGTAGAGCACAACCTTGCCAAGGTTGGGGTCGCGGGTTCGAGTCCCGTTTCCCGCTCTGTAGTGTAGAAAGAAAGGAGCGGATAGAACCGCTCCTTTTGACTTTGCTCGGGTGGCGAAACGGGTAGACGCGAGGGACTTAAAATCCCTTTGCCGCAAGGCAGTCCCAGTTCGAGTCTGGGCCCGAGCATTGGTCAATTGATCCTTCCTGAACTTTCCCTTGCCTGGAGTCAGTTGGAATTCATCAATGCCCGGCGCTGCGCGACTGCGTTAGCGGCTGCACTAGTGCTTGCGAGTCCGACCGGAAGCGCGTTCGCGCAGCGATCGCTTCCTTTTTCCGACGATGCTCTTGTTCTCGGGTTTGGACAGGTGCGTTCCGGAATCCACGGGTCATGGCAGTTCTATGACGAGCTGTATTCGCAGGATGGAAAGCTCAATCCTTATGGCTCCGGACTTTCATTCGCATCTGTGGGCAGCGCGCAGTTCTCTCGCCTTTCTACTGGTGAAGGTGCGATTCGAACTGTAAGTGGGCAGAGCGGATTTCAGCTCTCGCTTGGTGCGACCAACGTAAGCGCCACCCATCGCTCCGGATCAACAGCGCTGCTGCTCGATATCGGTCTTCCGGCGCGATTCATGGTCTCAGTTGAGGTTCCGTTGGTGCGCGTGGAGACAACGCTGAACCTCACCGCCAATAATGGAACCACATCATCTGCAAATGTCGGGATCAATCCAGCATCAACGAGCGCGACGATCTTTGCGGCGGACACAGCGCTCGGCAATCAAATCACGCGAGCGCGGACTGCGCTCAACTCACAACTCGCGAGCTGTCTGGGAAGCACAACGCCTTCCTGCGCTGTCGTGAACGCGCGGCGCTCGGAAGCGCAGACCCTCGTCGCCACTTCCGCCACAATTTCTGCAGGGGTACTGACAATTGCATCGTCGCCATTTGCCCCGCTTTCAGCTACCGCTGCACAGGCGGCAATTACCGCTCGCATCGCGTCACTCGTTAATTCCTATCGCGACTTCGGAATCAACACAATCACCGGTACCACGACCGGGTCGGCAACAGTGCCCATTACTGCCGCGCAGTACCGTGCCTTCCTGGAAAACTCGAATTTTGGTCCCGGGGGTGCCTTGCCCTCGTACAAGGCACTGACGCGACTCGGGGACATAAGTCTCGGTGCGAAGTTCCGGATTGCAGACACTGATAGAGTGCGAGCCGCGGCATTTGGAAAGGTCTATTTCCCAACCGGAGGAAAGACACCGTCCGGCGAGATATTTCCGCTTTCCGCCGGCGAAGGCACAACGCGCACTGAAGTGGGCGGCATCGCAGACCTGTTCCTTGGATCGAAGCTTTCGTTTACAGGTTCCGGCTCGAGCGTGATATGGCTTGCAAATAACGTAAGCACGGGAAGCACGCGCAACCGGCGCACCGGTTTCAATTTCTCGGCTACGCCCCGCTATGCGTTCAACCGCTGGATGGTTTTGGGCGCACAGTACGAAATGAGGAAACTTTCCCGCGAGCAGTTTTCAGGACTGGGAATTGATGATATCCCTGTCTGGAACCAACAGGGTGCAATTACCGAAAACCGGATCGGTGCCGGATTCTCCTTCTCCAACATGGATGCATCGCGAACGACGGGACCGCGCTTTCCACTGGAAGCGTCCTTCTTTCACAGCCAGAGCATCAGCGGTAGCGGGCTTCAGCCGAAAATCTTCAGCGATGAATTCAGGATAAGGATTTTCGCGCGACGATAGCTTCGCTACGACGCGGAGGTGCTCAGCAGCTCTTTTGCGTGCGCCTGGCTGACTTTGCTTTCCGGATCACCACCTAACATTCTCGCGATCTCTGTCACACGACCCTTCCCCGAGAGAATGGCAATATCCGCCGTGGTTACGCCGGTCCTGGCTGCCTTGGCAACTACCATATGATGGTGGGCGCGCGCAGCAATTTGCGGTAGATGCGATATCGCGAACACCTGGTGGTGCGCAGCAACATTCCTCAGCATGTCCC
>JBKJPM010000234.1:0-5989 GCA_046595175.1 Gemmatimonadaceae bacterium | reverse complement strand
CTTCCATCGTTTCCTTTCCATATCGCGAAGCGCGGAACACTGTCTCTTCGTCAATTGATTCGATGCTCACGATTGGCGCAATCGCATCATAGAATGCGAGCCCGTTGGTGCCAAGCTTTTCGGAAATGGCGTGCGCTAGGGCATTCGACGTAAGTGGACCCGTTGCGATGATTCCGGGATCCGGCAGCGAAGTCATTTCCTTGCGCGTGATCTCGATGCGCGGCTGACTCTCGATCCGGTGCGTGACCGCCCCGGAGAAGACATCGCGGTCCACAGCGAGCGCACTTCCGGCAGCGACGCGGGCTTCATCCGCACATTCCAGGATCATGGATCCCAGCTCGCGCATCTCTGCCTTCAGAAGTCCATGCGCATTGGTAACTTCGGTGCTCTTGAATGTGTTGGAGCAGACCAGCTCACCGAGGCGATCAGTTTGATGCGCCGCGGTTTTGCGAACGGGACGCATCTCGCAGAGCCTGACATCAATCCCGCGACTGGCGAGCTGCCAGGCCGCTTCCGAACCAGCCAGTCCTCCGCCTACCACAGTGATTCGCTGGGATTTGCTCACGCCTTCAATTTAGTGCTTGAAGGACACCGGAGAACTGCGGAGTTGCAAGCGCCCGAAGCAGCGCCAAATCCGCGGGGGCGAAAGCTAGAGCCAGCGCCGAACCTTCGCCTTATACCGGACAAACTGCTCCCCATGAGCCTCCGCAAGGAATCTCTCCTCGAAGAAAACCACCCGAAGGTGAAAGGCGAACGCGACGACAGCTGCATACAGCCATAGCGTCTGGGACCTAAACACCATCGCCCATCCGATCAGGATGATAGTGACCGCGATATACATCGGGTTCCGCGAAAACTTGTACAGCCCACTCACTACAAGATTCTTCGGCGGATCCCATGGGCCGAGAGTTCCCTTGCCCATGACGTAAAAATCCCTCACGCACCAGAGCAAAAGTAGCACTCCGATGGTGGGGGCAACAAATCCTTCGGCATGAACATCCGCCACCGGCCTCGGACTAATCCAGAATGGAACCACTCCAGCTACTACAACCGGAAGCACGAGAAAGGAAAACAACGCCCGCGGGAGCAGCGTGTTCAGCTGGCCACAGCCTCGATCTCGGCTGGCTGCTGCACATCCCATTCATTCGCGCAGCTGATACACCTGCGGTATTCGCCGCGGGTACGATTGGATTTCACCTCTGCGCCGAGATAGCCGCACTCCGGGCAAGGCTCGGCAACCGGACGATCCCAGATCACAAAGTCGCACTTGGGGTAGTTCGAACAGCCGTAAAACGGCTTGCCACGCTTCTTGGAACGACGCACTGCTATGTCGCCGCCATCCTTGGGGCACTTAACACCCGTCGGCATCGACCGTGTCCCGCGGCATTTTGGGAACTTGCTGCAGCCCAGGAATTCTCCCGAACGACCGTGGCGAATCACCATCATCTCGCCGCATTCGTGACAAATCTCGTTGGTCGGTTCAGCCGGCTTCCGGTCCCCACGCAATGGGCGGGTGAACTTGCACTCCTTGGGGTGATTCTCGCATGCGATGAAGGGCCCGAAGAATCCACCACGGGCAACCAGCTTCCCGCCGCAATCCGGACAACGCTCTGTTTCAAGCGCCGACAAATCATGCGCCTCGGCGATCAGTGCCTCGAAATCCGTGTTCTTCACTGAAAGCTCAAAAGGAGTATAAAAATCCCGAAGCATTACGCGCCAGTCGATATCTCCCTCTTCGACCTTGTCGAGGTCGCTCTCCATATGCGACGTGAACTGCACGTTGAACACATCCGGAAAATTTTTCACCATTACCTTCTCGACCTGCTCGCCGAGCGGCGTTGGGAAAAAACGGCGCTGCTCGATCAGCGCATACCTGCGCTCGGCAATCGTTGAAATGATCGACGCGTAGGTCGAAGGACGCCCAATTCCCAGTCGCTCCAATTCCTTTACGAGACTCGCTTCCGAAAATCTCGGGGGCGGCTCGGTGAAATGTTGCGATGGAACGATCTCCTTTACATTGACGGCCTCACCCTTCTCGACTACCGGCAAACCCTGCTCGTCCTCGAGCGCACGGCCTTCGCCTTCCTCGCGAATATCCTTGTAGAGAACCTGGTAACCGTCAAACTTGAGAATGCTGCCGGTCGCCCTGAACAGGTAGCGGCCAAGATCAAAGTCGATCGTCGTAGTGTCAAACACGGCGGGCGCCATCTGCGACGCAAGGAACCGGCGCCAGATCAGCTCGTACAGCTTTACGCGCGCTTCGTCATCCTTGCCGAGCTTGCCGCGTTTTGTGAGGAGGACGCGCAGGGCATCCGGCCGGCGCGTTGGATCAGTGGGACGAACGCATTCGTGCGCATCCTGGGTATTCTTGGATTTCGAGTCTCCGTACAGGTTCACATTGGTGGACAAATGGTCCGCACCATACCAGACGCGTACAAACTCACGGCCCTGCTCTGCCGCAACCTGCGAGACACGTGTGGAATCGGTTCGCATGTAGGTGATGAGACCAACAGCCCCTTCCTCACCGAGCTCGAGACCTTCGTACAAGTCCTGTGCAAGACGCATTGTGCGCTTCGAGCCGTATCCAAGTCGCTTTGCCGCTTCCTGCTGCAGCGTGCTCGTAGTGAACGGAGCCGATGGATTCTTGCGACGCTCGCGTTTCTTGAGGTCTGTGACCGTAAAAGTGCGGTGTGACGAAACTTCATCAACGATTTTCTTCGCTTCACTCTCGATCCCGATCGTCGGCTTCTTGCCGTCGATGTGGTGCAGCTTCGCGGTGAACTCCTGTCCATGCTCTTCCATCTGAGCCTGAATCGTCCAGTACTCTACCGGGTTGAAGGCCCGTATCTCGCGCTCACGCTCCACCAGGAGACGCAACGCCACAGTCTGGACTCGACCGGCGGAGATTCCCTTCTTTACGGTCTTCCAAAGAACAGGACTGGCCTTGTAACCAACCAGACGATCGAGCACGCGGCGCGCCTGCTGCGCATCGACTTTTTTCGTATCAATGCTGCCCGCGTTTGCGATGGCGGCCTGCACCGCATCCTTCGTGATCTCGTGGAAAAGGACGCGGCGAATTGGAGCTCCGTTCTTCCGCTTGATCTGCTCGGCGACGTGCCACGCAATCGCTTCACCTTCGCGATCAGGATCGGTTGCGAGGAAGATCTCTCGTGAATCGCGCGCTGCACTTTTAAGCTCAGCGACTGTTTTTTCCTTTCCGGGAATGGTGACGTAATCGGGCTCGAAACCGTTCTCGATGTCGATGCCCATCTTCTTTTCCGGGAGATCCCGTA
The DNA here is from genome assembly GCA_046595175.1 of Gemmatimonadaceae bacterium. Classification (GTDB taxonomy): domain Bacteria; phylum Gemmatimonadota; class Gemmatimonadetes; order Gemmatimonadales; family Gemmatimonadaceae; genus UBA4720. The sequence continues at coordinate 2,696 of JBKJPM010000234.1, read as the reverse complement.
CGTGACCGATGGTTGCGCGAACGCGGTAATTGCGCCCGAGATATTTCCCGATCGTTTTCGCTTTTGCGGGCGACTCGACTATGACCAGTGATGTGGAGCCAGGCTCGGCGACGAACTCTTCGTCGTCTGCCTCTTCCTGTTTCGCCTTCCTGGTTCGCTTGGTGGCCGTCGCACTTTTCTTTGCCGCAGCACGTTTGGTGGCGGTCTTCGCGCCCTTCGTCTTCTTCTTGGCGGTTGCCATTAATGAACCGTCAGGTTGTCATTCGCGGGGCCGGTGTCGTCGAGACCGGAGCCTTCGAGCAGGGTACGTAAATCATCCAGTGCGATTCGCCCATCGAGCTGAATAAGTGCGCGCTCGATGATGTGTTCCAGCTCGGCGGAGTTGATCGCTCCCGATCCGTTGAGCGCCAAAAGATGACCCCACGCCTCCGGGGTAAATCGTCCACGCTCGTGTGGACCCATCACTCTAAACGTCTGCGGAACAGGGAATCTCTCGTCCATTCTGCTCAATTTTCCTTATTAATGACCCTGATGAGGTCAGCTAGTTTATCAGTAACTTGTTGCAGCGTAAGCCCTTCGGTGTTTAGCGACATATCGGCGAGCTCATAAAACGCGGCTCTTTCGGCCTCCAGACGGCGTAACATCTCTATAGTAGCACCCCCCGCAAGCTTGGGCCTTCCGTGGCCCTGTCCGAGGCGTGCCGAAGCCGTCTCAACACCCACTCTAAGGTATATGATACGCCCGCCAGAAAGCAAAAGTGCCCTGTTTCGAGCGGAAGCAATCCATCCTGCCCCTGACGCTACGACCGCAGAACCTCCGGAAAGAGCGTCCTCAGTAGCTTTGGTTTCCAGATCCCGGAACGCGGGCTCGCCCTCGGCATCGAATATCCCGGGGATGGATTTGCCCGCGATTCGCTCCACCTCCGCATCGATATCCACAAAGCGCATTTGGATAAGCGCAGCTGCCGCTTTTCCGGCTGAGGACTTTCCTGCTCCCGATAAACCGACGAGCACGATGTGAGGCGTCACGCCTCCGCGTGCTTGATACGTTCTCCGAGCCGAACGACATATGCGTCGTAGTTGCGGCGCATCTCGCGAAGCGAATCTCCCCCGAACTTTTCACTCATTGCCTGAGCGACCACGAACGCGACCATCGCTTCTGCAATGACGCCCATCGCGGGAACCGCGGTGACGTCGCTCCGTTCAGCGACAGCGGATGCAGCCATGCCGGTTTTGACATCGACCGTGTCTAGAGGTCGCATCAGTGTACTGATTGGCTTCATTGCCACACGAACCACGATCGTTTCCCCGGTAGACATTCCGCCTTCAATTCCGCCTGCTCGATTAGTGCGTCTCCGGACTCCACCGCTGAGGGGAGAGTCGCGGGCGATATCAATTTCGTCATGCACCTCTGCCCCGGTCCTGGCGGCCGCCTCGAAACCAATGCCGATCTCCACGCCCTTGACGGCGGGAATTGACATGAGCGCTGCGGCGAGGCGCCCATCAAGTTTCCGGTCCCATGAAACGTGCGATCCGATTCCGACTGGAACGCCGGCACACACGACTTCGCAAACTCCGCCGAGCGTGTTGCCCTCTCGCTTGATGTCATCGATCCGGGAGACGACCTGCGCAGAAGCATCTGAGTCCAGCATGCGGACGGGTGATTCGTCAGCGACAGCATTAATGTCGGCCGGGAAGTTTTCCGGACGTTTCGCAGTAATACCGCCGAGGGATGTGACGTGACTGCCCAGAACAATTCCAAATTCACTGAGGAGCTTCCTGAAAATCGCTCCTGCAGCAACGCGCGCTGTTGTTTCGCGTGCGGACGCGCGCTCGAGAACATCGCGTGCGTCTTCGCGATCGTACTTGAGCATTCCACTCAGGTCTGCATGACCTGGCCTGGGACGGGTGACGTTTCGCTTGCGTTCCGGATCTTCCGGGCGTGGAGCTGGATCCATGATCTCGCTCCAGTTCTTCCAGTCCCGATTCCGGATGAGCATAGCGATCGGCGACCCGATCGTTTCTCCTGCGCGGACACCGGAGAGAAATTCGACTCCGTCCGACTCGATCTGCATTCGCCGCCCGCGGCCATGTCCCATCTGCCTGCGGATGAGATCAGCATTTACGTCATCCGCAAGCAATCGAAGCCCCGCAGGAATCCCTTCGACAACGCTTATGAGAGCGGGGCCGTGTGATTCGCCTGCAGTTGTGAAACGGATTCGAGTCAATGTCTAATGATCAGAAAAGGATTATTAAATGGATGGTGGGGCCTCCGGCCGCGAGAACTGAAGGAGAAAGCGCGGAGCACTCGAGAACTGCAAATTCCTGAGTAACTGCTCACGCAACAACAGATCAAAGTTGTCACCCAGAATGCGCAGTTCTCCGTGACTCCGTTGTAACTCCTGCAGTTCCAGCGGCCAAAGGCCGCACCTTGTTGTTGCAGTTAGAAACTACGGACAACTCGTAGTAAACGTATTGTTGAGCGTCACTATCACAACCCCTTGCGCCGTTGCGCCTACCAGAACGAGTTGTCCGGAGAAGGGTCGGATTGCGGCCTTGATGGGGCCGATGATGGGATCGCGCACAGGCACGGTCGTGATGCGCTGGTAGCAGTTCGTATCATAGACTTCGATCACAGGCTGTGCCGATGCGGCGAAGGCGAGACGTGTTGAAAGCGGGAAGCTCGCCGCTCCACGG
>JBKJPM010000137.1:0-20830 GCA_046595175.1 Gemmatimonadaceae bacterium | reverse complement strand
TCCGTGTGACACGTCGAGATTGAATCCACGCTCCATCTGCCCATTGCACTTCGGGCACCGCGTAATAGACATCCATTAACCTACAGCGAAAGCCAGTACGTTGCCTTAACCAGGAAGATGTTGTCCGGATGATTCCTGAACAGCGCTTCGCGGTCCCTGCTGAAGTTGAAATCGCCGACGCCCTCTGTGCCCGACCGGCTTTGCTGCCAGACAAAGAACAGAGTGGAGCCAGGCTTGTACTCCCAGCGCATTACGGCATTGCCGCGCAGCGAGCGGAAGTTAAATGTTGGATTGAAGAAGGCAATCGGCTGCGCCGGTCCAGCACCATCCACGTCGACCGTGTAGCGCTTAGATCCACCCACCTGTGTGGATGTTATCTGCGATGGCGTGAAGTCATGCATTGCTGACTGTCGCGGCGCGACAAACTCGCGGAATTTGGTGTAATCCGCAGCAACGATGAGTGGCTGCGCAAAGACTTCAAGCGTAAGGGCGGGCGTGAAAGTGACATTCGCGCGTGTGCTCATTGCGAATTGCTTCTGGCGAAGTCCGGCAAAAATGTATCGTCGCCCAAAGAAACTCTTCGCCGTCGAGTCCGCTCCCGACGTTACGAACTGCGCGACGCTCCATGATTTGCCGAATGATGGGCCCGCGGACAGCTGAACGTTTGATGACGGCTTGTACGTGACATTCGCATTAAGGCTGTAGCTGTCTTCCTCATTGTCGCGCACGGTGACGCTCGGGCTTGTCGAGAATGAGATTTTCTTGCGGGCGTCAGTGTTTACTGACACGTTCACAAACTTAAAACCCAGACTTCGCACAACCGGGCCACCGCGCGTGAGCCGCTCGTTAAAGACCTCATTGCCGCGAATGACAAACCCGTTCAGTCCCCAGAAATTCTTGAGCTGGGTGAACATTCCCACAGCCCCCTGGCGATCGTTCAGGTCGCCGTCATAGTTGAACTGTTGCTGCGCGCTCAGCACGGCGAAATAGTTCCGAAAAATCTTCCCCGGTTTCGTAACGGATTTCGCCAGATTCATGTTCATCCAGAAATAGTCCGCCCGGTCGAGGAATGAGATGTCATTGTTCTCGAATCCAGGGCTGCGATAGTTCACCATTGCCTCGCCGAGGTAGGTTCCGGCTTCCTTCGCTACCCGTGCGTACCCCGCGTAACCGCGAAGCTTCGTGGCCTTCGGGTCGTAAGCATTTGAAAAGAATCCGTTTTCCGCGGGATCCTTGTCGGGCCGCTGGAAATAACGCGCACTGGAACGCTGGAGGCGATCGATCGCAAGTGACGATCCCTGCACATCAGACAACGCGTACTGTCCGAAGAATGTGTAGTTGCGGTTCTTCTTCGACGTAAACCAGTCGAAGCCAAGCTCGCGAGCACCGCTGGAGAGACGTGCATCAACCAGCGAGTCGCTGCTGAACCGGTCGACAGATGTCGCGATTAGGCCGAGGCTGTGTGCGCCGCCCTGAAAATCCTTGCGTGGGCGAAAGACGAAATAATTCGTGAGCGGCTCGACTTCCGCCGTTGATTCAACGAGTGCCCCATTTACGCTTCGAATAGTCCGGGCTGTCTCGCGGCGTGTTATGGCGTCGAGCATGCCGACCAGAACATTGTTCGCCGTACGCCCGGTAACTTTGCCTGCGGCTATGATTGTAGCGTTCTCCGGCTGGTCAACATAAGTCGCGCTCGGAAATATCTGCGGGGCGCGACCGAGCCGTCTCGTATAGAACACCTGCAAGTTGGAAACATTGCTGCAGAAGTAGCAGCTGAAGTTTCCGAAAGAGAACGCATTCTGACCTTCGATGAAGAAGGGGCGCCGTTCCTGGAAGAAGGTTTCGAAGGCCGACAGATTTACGACCGCCGGATCCACTTCAACCTGGCCAAAATCCGGGTTGAAGGTGGCGTTCAGGGTAAGATTGGACGTGAGTCTATATTTGAGATCGCCACCCAGGCGATAGTCAGTATCGCTGGACTTCGTAAATGGATTTGCGGCGTCGGACGGCTTGATGTAACGCGAGCGGCCAACGACGTACGGAAGAATTTCCGCTCCTTTCGGGCGATCCTTGATCTCTATTCCTTCAATGTGACCATAGCGCTGCGGTCCGCCGCTTTCATTGTTTGCCCACCAGGCAAAATGAGAACGCTCATTGAGGCGATTCTCGAAGCGAATGACCTGAAGCCCCCAGGTTTGATTCTTTGCAACCGAGAAATTCAGCTGGCTGTATGGAATTCTTAGTTCCGCGGTCCATCCCAGTGAATCGATATGCGTGGCGGACTCCCAGATTCCATCCCAGGTCGGGTCACCCGTTCCATCCCGCTTGGAGTTCGAAGGATTAACCGAGAAGTTGAATGTTGACTGGTGGGCGTGATAACTGTCGATGAAGAAAATCAGCAGGTCGCTATCGTTCTCCGTCATGGCATCGCGCCGCATCAGGCGCGTCCGCACGCCCTTCGCTCCTTCGGTGTCATACATCCGCGCACCGATGTACAGCGCGTCATCATCAAAGGCGAAACGAACTTCAGTCTTTTGAGTTGCCTGTTTCCCTTCGTCAGGCTGGGACTGCCGAAAGTCAGTCGCTGGTGCGGGAGTCTGCCATACCGCCTCATCCAGCTTTCCATCGATGCTGACCGGCGCAGTCAGGCGCACTGCCCGAACTGAAGGCGCAGGTGTGGGATGGACACCTTTTGCGGGCTGTCCCTGGCCAGACGACGTTGTTGCGGCTGCGCCCAGGAAAATCAGCGCGAACGACAGCGCAAATCCAGACGAACGACTTAGAGACATACGAAAGAAATCCGGGAAGGAGATTGTCGAGCGAGAAATACCTTCTAATTAGAACGTCCAAAGCGAAGAAAGGTTTAGACTTCCGGTGTAAACACATGTTGTAAACTTTTACCGCTGCTATTTTGTATCAATGAAAAATAGAATTTTTCCGCGTTTCTACTTTCTCTTTCTTGCTGCATCCTGTGCGCGCGCGCCACTTTCCTCATCGGCGCCGGATGGCTCCGCGGCTGTGCTTGGGGGCTCGCCTCGTTTGGTCTCGCCAGTGGCCGGCGAGTCACATTTTGCGGGTATACGGCAGATCACTTTCGCAGGCGAAAATGCTGAAGCGTATTTCAGCGCCGACGGACAGTGGATCACTTTCCAGGCCACCCACGGCAAGCATCCCTGCGATCAGCAGTTCGTGATGCGCGCAGACGGTTCCCATCTCAGGCGAATTTCCGACGGGCGGGGAAAAACGACTTGCGGCTGGTTTTTCCCAGGCGAGAAGAAACTACTTTTCGCATCCACAACGGCGCACGATTCTACCTGCCCCGCCAAGCCAGATCCCTCAAAAGGCTATGTTTGGCCGCTCGACAGGTACGACATCTACACGGTGAATCGTGACGGCTCGAGCAACAAGCGAATCACCTTCAATAATGTGTACACTGCTGAAAGCGTCCTGTCGCCCGACGGAAGGAAAATCGTCTTTACGTCCCTCAAGGATGGTGATCTCGACATCTATACAATGAACAGCGACGGAAGCGACGTTCGACGGCTTACCAGCACGCCGGGCTACGACGGCGGTGGATGGTGGTCGCCTGACGGAAAGGAGATTGTGTATCGCGCGAATCATCCCAAGGATTCCACCGAACTCAAGCAGTATCGCGACTACCTGTCGAAGGGACTTGTACGTCCCAGCAAGGTCGAGCTTTTCCTGATGAATGCTGACGGGTCGAATCAGCGGCAGATCACCAACCTTGGCGGTGCCAACTTCGGACCATCGTGGACTCCGGACGGAAAGCGAATTGTTTTCTCCTCGAACTACAAGAATCCACGGAGCGGAAACTTTGACATCTACCTTATCAACAGGGACGGCAGTGGACTGGAGCAGATTACCTTTGACGAATCGTTCGATGGCTTCCCCATGTTCAGCCCGGACGGAAAAAAATTGATTTGGGCATCGAACAGACATGCTAACAAGCCAACTGAAACGAATCTCTTCGTCGCGGATTGGCAGTAATGACTGAGCCTGGCCAGATCGAGAACGTTTCCGATACTGCTTTGTGGGTAGCGGAGTATCGCGCGATGGAGACGCTGCGTCCGGACGCCATCTTCAGCGACCCATTTGCGGCACGACTTTCAGGCCAGCGTGGTAGGGCGATAGTCGCGAAAATGCCACGTGGGAAAGCAATGGCGTGGCCGATGAGCGTGCGAACGAAGGTGTTCGACGAAGTCGTGCTCGAGTTCACGCGGAGCCATGGTGTGGATCTCGTCATCAATCTCGCCGCCGGCCTCGATGCCCGGCCTTGGCGGCTCGACTTGCCTGCAGACCTGCATTGGGTGGACGTGGATCTGCCAGGCATACTCAACCACAAGTCGCGCGAGCTGGCAGGTGAGACACCAGGGTGTCATTACGAAGCAGTCACAATGGACTTGCGTGATGAAGCAAAGCGCCGTGCGCTTTTCGCGCAGCTCGGTGCAAGACACTCTCGAGTGCTGGTGCTGGCTGAGGGATTGTTCGTTTATCTGCCCCCCGAGGCCGTTGCTGCTCTCGTAGCGGATCTGCACGCACAGCCGGCATTCCGCTGGATGATGATCGACCTCGGGAGCCCCCGCCTATTGAAGATGATGCACCGGATGTGGGGCAAACGCGTCCGACAGGGAAACGCGCCATTTCTGTTTGCACCGCCGGAAGGAACGACTTTTTTCGAGAAGCACGGATGGCGGGAGAAGCGCTATTACTCCAGCATGGACGAGGCACGACGGTTGAACAGGCAAATGGCGTTCATGGGATTCTGGCGATTTGTGATGAATTTCTACCCGAAACGCATCCGGGCGGAAATGAAGAGATTTTCGGGAATGGTAGTTCTCGAGCGCAACTAGGTCGTGACCCGCGACGCCGCACTCTGGTGTGTTCCCTTCTCTATTCATGTCTTTTGGAAGCCAGGAATGCGATTCACTGACAATCGGATGCCCTAATCTTTTTGGCTGGCTTCCCTGCCGCGCGCCTCATTGACTGACATCCTGAACAGCACATCGCGGAAGGGGGCAGGGTCTTCATCGGTAAATGCCGCCGGCGCTACAATAGATATAAGTTTTGCCGCTTTCTCCCAGAGGGCGGAATCTGTGTCGCTGGCTTTTGGATCAATCAGGATCAGGGTGGCGTGGACGACTACACTACGCCAGGAAAAAACATCCTCGATTTCGTCCACTTCGAAAGCGACCCACTGGTTGTGGCGAAGAGTCGACGTCTTTTCGCCCTCAGAGGTGCGCCCGTAAATCCAGCCGTTCTCGTACACATAGTGAAGTGGCTGTATGTCAACGCGATCGTGAAAGGAGAATGCCAGCCTTCCCACGTTGTTCCTGGCCAGCAGGGCGGCGATCTCTGGTCCGACAAGTTCACGAAATTCTGCGCGGGGCATTTTCTATTGCACCGCGCAGGCGCTGACACCGGCAAGCTCATGGCTAATGCGCGGGACTTTGGGAACTCCTGGGTGATACACGAGGACGGAGACTGGAGAGTTTCGGACGACTTCGTCCGCTATGCTTCCGAAGAGCATTCGCTTGATGCCCCCTGTACCCGATGACGTGACGGCGATCATGTCCACGCGGAATTGCTCTGCATGTTTCAGAATCGCACCCGCTACGTCGTTGCTGAGAATTACATCTGTAACTACAGCCAGGCCGCCGTGCCTCAGGTAACTGGCAGCGTGTTCGAGATAATTGTCTGACTCAATGAATCGATTCTCCCACCATGGGAGTGAGGCATCCATGATTTTTTCCTGCGAATAAGTGGAGGGAGTCAGAACCTGCAGGAGGTTCACCGTGGTGAACGGGCTTGTCGCCATTGCTGCAGCCTGGGGTAGAACCTCTTCGGCGTGCGATGATCCATCGAGTGGTACAAGGATCCGGGTCAGAACCGTTTCGTCCGGGCCCACAATAGCATTCAGTTTCTTGACGATGAGAACAGGAATCTCCGTATTTCGGATCAGAAAGTCGGCGACGCTTCCGAGAATGAGCCTCCCAACGTCTCCGCGTGAATGACTCGATATTACTATAAGATCCACCCCAGCCTGTTTGGCGTAGTCCTTTAACACCGGGCCAGGAAGGCCTTCCAGCAAGACTGTCGAAACCATGGTCGCGCCGGTTCTCTTGCACTTGCGCACCAGCAATTCAAGGTCGCGCATGTCCTCAGCGAGCTGCGAATCAATTGTGTCCTGCTGAACCTGCGGATCCACCGCGTCATTGAAGCGCGCGATCAATAGTGTAGGAGTTGAAACACGGACTATGCGCAGCTCGGAATCGTAGTGCTTCGCCAACCGGGCAGCCCGCATCAACGCAGTATATGCGTTGGGCGAGCCATCATTAGGTGCCATTATGATCTTGTACATGAAGCCTCCCTGTTTAGTCGTAGTCATGCCCAGCTCGCGCGGAGCGCATTGAGTATCACGGCAACATCAATTGCCTCCTGCAGGAACGCTCCCTGTGTAGGCGCGATGAAACCAAAAGCGGCAAAAACCATTGCGACCCCGCTCAATCCAAGGCCGAAGCCAATGCTCTGGCGCGCGAGTCGCATGGTTCTTCGGCTGATTGTGACCGCCTGCGGAATTTTCATAAGGTCGTCTGCGAGAACTACGACATCCGCAGCTTCCGCTGTGACGCCGCCGCCATGCCCAGACAGCGCAACGCCGACATCTGCGGAAGAGAGCGCCGGTGCGTCGTTGGTTCCGTCCCCGACCATCATCACGACTTCGCCCGCGGCGCGATAACGACTGACGAGCGCAGCTTTTCCGGCGGGGAGCAGGTCTCCGTGAACTTCATTCATGCCGGCGATATTGCCGACGGACTTCGCATTTGCGACGCTATCCCCGGTTAAGAGGACACGCCGACGGAACCCGAGGTCGCGAAGTACGTCAAGCGATTGCAAAAGCTCGGGCCGTAATGAGTCCGCAAACTCGATAACACCCGCTGGCATTCCGCCAATCAAAACGTAGGCGCGAAGAACCGGAAGGCCGCTATCGAACCTGGAAAATGCGTCGAGCGACGAGCGGGCATGCTTCGCGACAAATGCCCGGCCGCCGATTGCAACGGTCACTCCCTCTACAATTCCTGTAACTCCCTCGCCTGACGACTCCCAGTGCTGCGTCGCAAGTGGGATTGACTGAAATGTGGCGATTGCCTGATCCACGATCACGCGCGCTAGTAGATGGCCTGACCCCCTCTCTATTGCGGCAGCAAGAAGAAAAACACGGTCTTCCGTAAATCCAGGCAGCGCCAGAACGCGATGCACGGCGGGTTTTCCAACAGTTAGCGTTCCCGTCTTGTCGAATACCGCCGTTTCCGCAGCACTGAGATTTTCGAGTGCAGCACCATTTCGAATAATGATCCCGGCGCGCGCGGCTCGATTGATTCCGCCAATGATCGCAACAGGTGTTGCAAGAATCAGAGGGCACGGCGTGGCGACAACCAGCACGGCGAGAACGTCCACCCACCGATGACTGAAAGCGTATGTCAACGCGCACACGACGAGAGTGACAGGAGTAAACAAGACTGCGTATCGGTCAGCGAGCCGCTGAAGTGGCGACTTCGAAGCTTGCGCGACGCGAACAAGTTCCACGATCCGCGCATACTGGCTCTCGGCCGCAACGGCCAGTACCCTAACCACAAGTGTTCCATTAAGGTTGAGCGATCCGCTCATCAACTCGTTGCCGGGACCTACAGATAGTGGCAGTGGTTCGCCCGTCAGCTGGGATGCATCAATTTCGGAATTCCCCTCCAGGATTACGCCGTCACACGGGATCATGTCGCCCGGCCGTAGGAGGAAGTGATTGTTCACCCGAAGACTTCTGACGGGAACATCGATGACATCCTGATTCTCGAGCATGACATGCGCGATCTGCGGTGCGGCCGACTCGAGCTCGCGGACAGCAGCTGAAGCTCTCCTTTCTGCAAATCTTTCGAGCGCTTCGCCGCCCGTTTGCATCAGGACAATGATCAGTCCCGCAAGGGGCTGATTGATTACTGCGGCGGTAACGATCGAAAGCGATGCGACTACGTCCGATCTGAAGTTGCCGGCAAACGCGGCGCGGGCGGTCCGCCATACGACGGGAAAACCGGCGCCGATGAGCCCTATCAGCCAGATAAGTCGAGCGATGTCAGGACTGCCAAGTACGAACTGGACTGCGACTCCCAGTAGAGTGACGGTCACTACCACTGTTGGCGCAAGCGCATTGCGCACGACATTCGCCCTGCGCGGTAGTTCTACTTCCGCGAGTGAGTCGAGCCGAAGCACGTCCGTTGGGCTCAACACATGCGCTGTCATGGTGAGATGCTCACGCCTCCACGGTGGCTCTTTCTTTCCGGGTTGAACGAGCTTTTGTCATTTCATGTGCCGGACGCAAAACCAGCAATGAGACCGCGGCACTACGCATCAATGCATCAGCAACACTGCCTCGCACCGCGCGGCGTAAACCGCTTCGTCCGTGGGTCGCAATCGCCACGGCCGGAGCACGCCGGCTGCCCGCGTATGTAGCGATCGCTTCGGCTACGTCCGTTCCGACGACTATATCGGTGCTCACTTCAAGTCCATCTCGGCGAATTTGGGAGGCAACCCGGTTGAGGTACGCATGCGCCATTGGCAGCTGGCTTTCCCACCATGAGCTCCTCGAATCAGCCTCGATATCCAAATCCTGTGAAGACATTACCTGGAGCAGTACAATTTCAGCTTTTTCAATTCTCGCAAACTCGATTGCAGGCTCGAGAATTTCTTCGGCGAGACTGGAGCCATCCAGCGGAATAACTATCTGGCCGAATCGTTCAGGAGCGCGCGGATTCAGGTAGCTGGGCTCGGGTTTCACTACAAGAACAGGTACTCGCGATTTGCGAATGAGAGCGTCAGTGACGCTTCCGAGTGACAGGCGCGCGAGCCCGTGCCGGCCGTGACTGGTGATTACTATAAGGTCCGAAGAAACCCGCGCGGAATATGCTTCGAGAACATCTGCGATTGGGCCTTCTTCCAGAGCGGTGACAATTGTAGCGGACGTGACCTCTCTGCACTCCGCGGCGAGCATGTACAGCTCACTGAGCTCCCGATCGCGAGCTACGCCAAGTGAATCGGCGGCCATCATGATCCCTTCGCCTTCCAGCCCGGCGGCCATGATTGGAGACGCACGCATGACCCTGACGAGATGTATGACAGCATCACTCTTCGCTGCCAGGCGCAGCGCGACCCGAATTGCTTCCCGATCGAAACCCGTTCCCTCGGTGGGAACCATGATTGTTTGGTACATACATCTCCCTGAATTGCCGCGCGTTAGTCGCTCGGGCTCACGGGATGAAGTGTGCGGCGCAGGAGGTACCGCATCAGTCAGCCAATTGCTGAACCTTTGTGAGGAAAATCCTTTCGCTGTAGGGATTTCCCCTGCAACACGCCAAGGAAATCACCCAGAACTTTCAGCTACATCGGCTGGCACAAAGGGGTTTTCGTCCGACAGGACTGGTTGGGTGGAATTCGTATCATCCCCTCGTAGGAGAAGTTCACAGGCGAATACACGAGGGTACCGATATGAAACATGTTCTCACGGTTGCAATCCTCCTGGCAGCGGCGGCAGCTCAGGCCCGCGCGCAGGAAACGACGAAGCTTCAACTCGAGCCAGGAACAGAGCTGAGCATCAGCGGCACTTCCACGGTTCATGGCTTTACCTGCAAGACGAGCAAGATTGACGCGACGCTTGTCGTTGACCGTGCGTACACGACGGATCTTTCAAAGATCGCCCGCCCGATCGTGAATGTTCGCGTCGAAATTCCCGTGAAGAACCTGGACTGCGGCAATAACGGGATGAACAAGAACATGTATAAGACGCTGAAAGCGGACGACAATCCGCTTGTCGTCTACACACTGAGCGGATATGACCTGATCAACGGAACCGTTTCGAGCTTTGGAGCGAAGACCACCGGTACGCTGGTAATCAGCGGCAAGGAAAAGGTTGTTGCGATTAGTATCAACGCTGAGCGTGTTGAGAATTCCAAGGCCGTTGCGAAGGGCGAATATGCAATCCTTCTCACGGACTTCGGGATCAAGCCGCCCTCCTTCATGCTCGGTACGCTCAGGGTCGGGAACGAAATCAAGATCAAGTTCAGCCTCAAAGCCGGTCCGTCAATGGTCAGCATGCTGACCGCAGCAACGACTGCAACTGAAACGCACTAACCACCTTTTGAACCCAACGGAGACACTACCATGAAACGCTTTCTACTTACAATCGGAGCTGCGGCGTTCGCAGGGATCGGCATCACTGCGAAGGCGCAGGATGCACCAAAGCTCGCAGCCGCGTCAGTTACAACGGTCACGGACACCGCAAAGATGACCGTGCAGGACAAGAAGAAGGACAGCTTCCTCTCGACCGCGCCAGCAATCGAGATCGCCAACTATCGTCCCGAGGACATGCGCGGAATCAATGTTTTCGAGGCGCCGAAAGCCGAACCTGAGGAATACACCGGCTTCAAGCTGATGTGGGGCGCTGCGTTCACTCAGCAGTTCCAGGGTTTGGATCACCTGAATACCGCCGCGCCGAAATTGGTTGCCGGTGTGGACGCGAACAAACTCGTTCGTATTGGACACGGACCCAACAACGCAGTCGCGAACCTTTACCTGAACGCACAGCTCGCCAAAGGAATACGCGTTGCAATGACTACCTATTCCTCTGCGCGCCACCACAATGAGACATGGGTGAAAGACGGCTACCTGCTCATTGACGCCCTGCCGATGGACATCAAGCCGCTGAACGACCTGATGAAGTATGTCACGATTCGCGCGGGACACTTCGAGATCAACTACGGCGACGCTCACTTCCGCCGCACCGACAATGGCAACGCAATTCGGAACCCACTCGTCGGTAACTACATCATGGACGCATTCACGACCGAAGTCGGCATGGAAGTGTACTTCCGCAAGAACGGTCTCATGGCGATGGGCGGAATCACGGGCGGCGAGAGCCGTGGCATGATCACCAAGCCTGAGCAGCGTGGCGTTGTTCTTCTCTCCAAGCTCGCGTACGACAAGACGCTCAGCGAAGACCTGCGGTTCCGGATCTCCGGATCGAGGTACTCGACCAACCATTCCACGAGCAATACGCTTTTCAGCGGCGATCGTGCCGGATCCAGATACTATGATGTTCTCGAGAACACTACATCAAGCGAGGCTGCACAAGCCTGGTCTGGTGCGATGCAGCCCGGCCTCAAGAACAGCATCCGCAGCTACGTGATCAACCCATTCGTACAGTTCTACGGCCTGGAACTTTTCGGGAACCTGGAACGTGCGCGCGGACGCGCGGCGACGGAAACTGCCGAGCGGGAATGGACACAGAAAGTCGGCGAGGTCGTTTACAGAATGGGCGCCAACAAGCGCCTCTACGTCGCCGGCCGCTACAACACGGTAGATGGACAGCTGGCGACAGTCGGAACACCGAGTGTCAACGTCAAGCGGACTCAGGTGGGCGGTGGCTGGTTCCTTACACCCAACATCCTGACCAAAGTTGAATACGTAAAACAGAACTACAATGACTTTCCCACGACTGACATTAGACGTGGTGGACAGTTCCGCGGGTTCATGGTGGAAGGAGTAGTAGCCTTCTAGCTGCGGCCTACAAGATTGCAAGAGAGGGAAGACCAGCAGGTCTTCCCTCTCTTGTTTTATACATTCGTTCCTGCGGCCGCGAAAGGCAGCGAAAACGATACCGTGGTTCCGACCCCCAGCGTGCTCTCGATCCAGATTCGCCCGCCATGCGCTTCAACAACTCCCCTCGCGATAGGCAGACCGAGTCCGGCGCCATGCTTATCCGTCCTCGACGATTGCCAGTACCGCTCAAAAACGTGCGGCAGCTGGTCAGCGGCGATCCCCTTTCCGCTATCGCGTACGTCAATCACAAGGACGGTTTCTTCCAGTCTCCCACTGACATGTATGCGCCCGCCAGGTGGAGTGAACTTCAGCGCATTACCAACGAGATTCGACAGAACCTGTTGAATTCGATCAACATCGGCACAGACCTGCGGAAGTCCGCCAGCCATGTCGTTTTGGAGAGAAATGTTTCTTGCCGCAGCAAGCGGAGCGAGTGTGCGCAAAGCATCACGCACGAGCGAAATAGGATCTACAGCTTCGGCCTGGATCCGAAGTCTCCCGGAATCGAGACGGCTGACATCGAGCAAGTCGCCAATCAGAGCGTCCATCTGATCCGCCGCCTGGGCCATCAGCTCGATGCTTTCCAGCCCGGGAGCACCTCGGTCCGGTGAATTCTTGATGAGTGCCCGGCAGAGCATTTTTACAGCTGCAACAGGATTACGCAGGTCGTGCGACACAATTCCCATTATTTCGTCGCGCGAGCGCAGGTTGCGCTTGAGAACATCGTGCAGCCGGGCATTGTCCATCGCGAGCGCGATGAGCCTCGCGAAATCCGCGGCGAACTGCATGTCATGTGCATCGAAGGGGCGCTCAGTCCTGAAAAGCGTAAGAACTGCGATTAGTTGTCCTCGCCCGATCATTGGAATAAAAAGCGCCGAACGTGCCCTGAGGACTTTGACCGCATCCTGATATGCGGCAGTGGAATTCAGGTGCAGCATCTGTACTGTAGTGTCCGCTTCAATCAATATGGCTTCCGGAGATCGACGAATCCGGTTGAGGGGATTGTCTTCAGGAGGGTAACGCACCCCGGCTAGCTCAATGCGGGCAAGTGTTTTTGCAATAACTGGATTGACGTGAGCAGTCGCATCCGCGCGAAAGCCATCGTCCACTCGTGTCTCGACAATACATCCATCGGCAAGCGCAGGAACGGCAAGGGACGCAATTCGAGCGAGCGTGTCATCCATCTCGAACGTCGCGGCCAGACGCTCACCCGCGTCGGCGAGAAAGCTCTGTCGTCTCTCAAACCTTTGCCGCACGCTGACGTCGCGCAGTGCTACCGCATAAACGGTCACGTTGTCCTGGTGCACCTGCGAGATTGCGGCTTCGGCCGGGAAAACCTCACCGTTTTTTCGCAGACCCGCGATTTCCCTTCGTTCCCCCATCCGTCTTGCCTTGACACCGGTCATTCCGAAAGAATGCACCTGCTCTTCGTGCCTGGCCCGGTACTTTTCGGGAATCAGGACTTCAATGCGCTGCCCGATTATTTCTGCCGAGCGCCAGCCGAAGATTGCCTCCGCACCGGAATTGAAGAATGTGATTTTCTGCTGGTCATCCATGCAAATGATCGCATCGGCGGCTATGCCGACGATTTCTGCGAGGACCGACTGGGTTATATGCTCAGGCATTAGGTCAGGCTTTTCCCTACAAAAAGCGTCAAAAACCCCTCAAAACGTTCATCCAATGTACGACAGAGCCCGCCCCCGGGGAGCCGTAGCTTGCCTGAAGCCAACCCAACCCGGACTCCTCACGTGAAAACCACCAGCAAAATTGCGATACTGCCAGACCTCCCGATTAACTCCTCGCGCCGCAACTTCGTTCGTACAGCGGCTGCTGCCGCGCTGGCGACGACTGCCGCCGCATGCTCAACACGCAAAGCTGAGCCCAAATCCGAGGAACACGAAGAAAATCAAGCGCCCAAAGCTGCACCGGCGCTTTCTGCGTCGGCGGCAGCCGAGGCAATGGACAAGATGCATGAGGATGGCATTAAGGCCTTTCCCGCCAAAACCACGGGAAAGGGTAACCAGCTACTCAAGGCATCCGTTGAAGGCGGCGTAAAAACATTTCGACTCACTGCCAGCACGATTCAATGGGAAACTGCGCCGGGACAAATGGTCGAAGCCTGGGCGTACAACGAGCAGGTCCCTGGACCCCAGATACGAGTCAAGGAAGGCGAAAGGGTTCGCGTCATCCTCAAGAACGAGTTGCCTGAGTCGACAGTAATTCATTTTCATGGACTCGAGCTGCCGAACGACCAGGATGGCGTTCCATTTATTACGCAGCCTCCCATCAAGCCCGGTCAGTCTTTTACCTACGAATTCACCGTTCCGAACAGCGGCTCACACATGTACCACTCCCACCACAACGCGGCCAAGCAGGTCGGTCTCGGACTTCTCGGCGCATTTATTGTCGAGCCGAAGCGGCCGCTGGCTATTGAACGCGCGGATTTGGACTATGTGCTAATCCTGAACGACGGGATGCACGGATACACGTTGAATGGAAAGAGCTTTCCCGCCACGGAACCCCTCGTCGCCAAACTCGGGCAGAAGCTTCGAGTACGCTTCATGAATGAAGGAATGATGATTCACCCTATGCACCTGCATGGGATGCACATGACGGTAATTGCCAAGGATGGATGGCCGCAGCCGGCTCCGTGGAAATGCGATACGCTGAATATTGCGCCTGGCGAGCGTTGGGATGTAATCGTCAACTGCAACAATCCGGGCACGTGGGCTTTTCACTGCCACATCCTCCCGCACGCTGAATCTGACCATGGCATGTTTGGAATGGTCACCGCATTGATCGTGAAATAATGAAGCCGGTACACCGCCTACTGCAGCTTTCCCTGGAAATGAAGCTGCTGGTCCCCAATGTGGCTGTAATCACAATTGCGGCCACTGCATTCACTGCAGCGGGGAGATCTGGCAGTGTGCGACTTGAATATCTGGCTGTGCTTGTGCTGGTACTCGGTGCTGTGCTCAACTTCATCCTTGTGCGCATCGCGCTAAGGCCGGTGAAGGCCATGCAGATCGTGGCAGAGGAAGTGGCCGGAGGAAATCTTTCTGCACGAGTGAAACCGTCAATAATTGCGGATCCTGGTCTCGCACACCTTGCTGTGACTTTCAACGAGACTCTGGTGTATCTGGGACAGGCGCGGGAAGAGATTCGCGAGCGCGGCGCCAGGATTGTTTATGCGCAGGAACTGGAGCGGGCAAGTGTAGCGCGCGAGCTGCATGAGTCAATCGGACAGACACTCGCTGCAGCCAGTTATCTGGCTGGAGCTGCGGCAAATGCATGCGCGGGGAGTCCGACGGAGGTGCATTGCCGGGAAGTGGCTTCCCTTCTCCGAACAGCGATGGAGAACCTCCGCAACCTGTCGAGGAACCTTCATCCCCGTGTCGCTGATGACCTTGGTTTGCCAACTGCGCTCGAGGCGCTTGCGCGTGCCACGATGGGTCGTTCGCTGGTTGATGTACAGCTCTCCGTAAGTGGGTTCAACGAAGCCATCTCGTCAGCGGCATCAAGCACATTTTACCGGATCGCGCGCGACACTCTCAGGACAATCGAGACAAATGCGACGCACGGCACCGTGACCGTAGCGATCTTTTCGGACGCTGGACGCGTTCAGCTGGAGATCAATGACGACTGCATTTTTGACGGAACAAACGGACGCAAGCTGCGCGAATCCCTCAGCTCTCAGGCGGAGCGTCTGTCTCTGCTTGGCGGCGACCTGCTGGTAGAGACTAACTTACAGGGCGGGTCGAGGGTACTCGCACGACTTGGAAGACAACAGGAGGCCGCGTGAAGGACGGAGTAATTACTGTAATACTCGTAGACGACCACGCCGTCGTGCGCGCGGGACTCAAGGCAGTGCTTGGAAGTGCGAAGGACATCCAGGTCATTGGCGAGGGAGCGAATGGCAAGGATGCAATTTCACTTGCCGCACGGCTGGACCCTGACGTGATAGTGATGGATTTATCCATGGCCGAGATGGACGGTGCGGACGCTACCCGCGAGCTGGTTGCCAAGCAGACACGGGGGCGGGTGCTGATTCTGACGATGCATGCGGAAGACGCCTACCTGATCCCGCTTCTTGAAGCCGGTGCAAGCGGATACCTGGTAAAGAGCGCAGCCGATCGTGAGCTTGTTGATGCCGTGCGCGCTGTCGCCAAGGGCGATGTGTACATGCAGCCATCTGCCGCGCGCGCGCTCGCTAGCAACATTCAGCGCAAGGCCGAACACGCAGACGACCGGACCAGATATGAAAAACTTACTGAGCGCGAGCAGGATGTCTTGCGGCTGGTCGCGCGGGGCTTCAGTGCTCCCGAGATTGGGGAGAAACTTTTCATCAGCCCGAAAACTGTCGACACCTATAAGCAGCGGATCAACGAGAAGCTCGGACTGGCACATCGTTCTGATTATGTGGACTTCGCGCTCAAGCTCGGCTTGATGACCGAAAAGGGCCACTAGCCGCGCCTTCAGCTCACAGCGTCCATGATGTCGAAGATGGGCAGGTACATGGCGACGATCATGCCGCCCACCACAACGCCGAGGAATACGATCATGATCGGCTCCAGCATGGCGAGCAGGTTGCCGACAGCCGCGTCCACTTCATCGTCATAGAAGTCGGCGATCTTGGACAGCATCTCGTCGAGCCCGCCCGTCTGCTCGCCGACCGCGATCATGGAGATGACCATCGGTGGAAATACTCCCGACTTCCTCAGCGGACCCGCGATGGTTTCTCCGCCCGCGATCGAGGCGCGTGACTCGAGGATGGCGGTTTGCACGACTCTGTTGCCGGCAGTCTTCGCCGTGATTTCAAGCCCGTCCAGGATACTCACGCCCGAGCTGATCAGGGTCCCCAGTGTGCGCGTAAATCGGGATACAGATGATTTGCGAAGCACGTCGCCCAGAATCGGAATATGCAGCATGATGCGATCAATCGCGTATTTGCCGCTAGGAGTCGCATAGTAGCGGCGAAACACAACCGATCCGCCAATTCCGATGCCGAGAATTGCCCACCAATAGCCCTTCAGCGCAACTGACATCGCAATCACAACTCGCGTCGCGAGCGGGAGAGGCACGCCGACGGACGCGAACATAGTCTGGAAGACGGGAATGACCACGATTAGGAGGACGATAATTGCGAGGAACGCGACTGCAAAGATCATCATGGGATAGATCATCGCACCCTTCACCTTGCGAACAAGCTTGTCATTCTTTTCGAGAAAGCCTGCAAGACGAAGAAGAATCGTGTCCAGGATTCCGCCTGCTTCTCCAGCGGCAACCATGTTCACGTAGAGATTTGTGAAAGCCTTGGGATGCTTGGAAAGCGCATCGGCCACAGTGTGGCCAGACTCGACGTCGAACACAACACGCCGTGTTACTTCTGCAAGCGCCTTGCTTTCGGTTTGTTCGGAAAGGATGGTGAGAGCCTGGACGAGTGGAAGTCCGGCATTGATCATTGTCGAGAACTGGCGCGTGAAGATCACGATGTCCCGCATCTTGATCTTGCCTTTCGCCTTCGATTTCCCACCCTGCTCGTCGATCTTCACGACACTCATGCGCTGACGGCGAAGCTGGGCTATCACCTCATCGCGCGAAGGTGCATCGAGCGTCGCGGTTTTCAGGTCACCCGAAAACGACCTCGCCGTGTAAGTGAATGTCGGCATGGATCAGCGTCCTAGCGCTTGGTTCCGAAAGTCGGGCGAGCCTGACCACCGGCAGTTTGCAGTCGTCCGCCATCACTGTCGGCTGGCTCCTGCCCGATCATCCGCATGAACTCAACCGGGTCGCCGCTGACACGCAGCGCGTCCTCGGAGGAGACCTCGCGGCTCATGTACAGATTGTAAAGCGCATCGTTGAGAGTCTGCATGCCGAACTTCTTGCCCGACTGCATGGACGAATAGATCTGGTGAATCTTGTCATCGCGGATCAGCGCGCGAATGGCCGGAGTAACCACCAGGATTTCCGCCGCAAGTGCACGACCGCGCCCGATCTGCTTTGGCACAAGCGTCTGCGTGATAATTCCTTCGAGCACGAATGCGAGCTGCGCGCGCACCTGAGACTGCTGGTGCGCGGGAAATACATCAATAATCCGGTTGATCGCCTCGGCAGCGGAGTTTGTGTGCAGCGTCGCAAGCGCAAGGTGGCCTGTTTCCGCGATGGTCAGCGCCGCCTGAATCGTTTCCAGGTCGCGCATTTCACCAATGAGGATCACATCCGGATCTTCGCGCAGGGCGTACTTGAGTGCATTTGCAAACGACTTGGTGTCCGTTCCTACTTCACGCTGGTTGATGATGCAGCCCTGATGCTTGTGCACGAACTCGATGGGGTCTTCGACAGTGATAATGTGGCCCCTGCGTTCGCTGTTGATTTTGTCGATCATGGCGGCGAGCGTCGTCGATTTCCCGGATCCGGTCGGGCCGGTTACCAGAACAAGCCCGCGCGGCTTCTCGGCCATTTTCGCAATCGCCGGCGGAAGATTCAGGTCACCGAAAGTCTTGATCTGAAATGGGATCTGCCGCATCGCCATGGACACGCAACCACGCTGCTTGAAACAGTTTCCGCGAAAGCGGGCCAGGTCCTTGATTCCAAATGAAAAATCCAGCTCATCCTCCAACTCGAATCGCTTCTTCTGATTCTCGGTCAGGACGGAATAGGCAAGAGTCAGTGTCTCCTTGGGCGTGAGCGCAGTTTCGTGCGACGAGTTTATGATCTCGCCATCAACGCGAAGCTTCGGCCGCTCCCCGGCAACGAGGTGCAGGTCGGACGCATTCTTCGCGACCATCTCGTCCAGGAGTGCGCGCAGATTCAGACTGCTGGGCGCCGCCGCTGAAGGAGCCTGGTTGGCAAAAGTCTCAATCGAGATCGGACCGGTCATCGAGTTTCCTTGCTTGCGTTAAGCGGTCGTTTCACGCACGACCTGATCGATTGTCGTAATTCCCTTCATCACTTTCAGCCAGCCGTCCATTCGCAGAGTCAGCATCCCCTCTTCGATGGCCTTTTTCGTTAATTCGGCGGCACCTGCATTCTGCATGATAAGCTTTCTTAGCGGCGGAGTCATGAACAAAACCTCATAAAGTCCCTGCCGGCCCCGCAGTCCCGTCTTTCCGCACTGCTCGCAGCCCTTTCCCCGGAAAAATGGAAGCTCGCGCAGCTTGGTATCGAGCGTTACCGACTTGATGTGCTCCGCGGCAAATTTCGTTGCTCGCAACTTCGCATCGCGAATGCTTTCCTCGGTAAACTGAAGGTCGCGGAGCGTCGTGTCCGGTCCGACCTTGGCCGCCGTGAATTCCTCGGGAGCAGGAGTGTATTTCTCTGTGCAGTTTGAACAGACGCGGCGGATGAGACGCTGCGCAAGCACAAGATTCAACGCCGACGCCACATTGAATCCTTCGAGGCCCATGTCCAGAAGTCGGGTCACTGTTTCCGGTGCGGAGTTCGTGTGCAGCGTCGAAAGAACCAGGTGGCCCGTGAGTGCGGCGCGAATTGCGATGCTGCCCGTTTCCATATCGCGAATTTCGCCGAGCATTATGATGTTTGGATCCTGTCGAAGGAATGCGCGCAAAGCGGAAGCAAATGTGAGGCCAACTTCGGGCCGGACATGCACCTGATTGATCCCGAAAAGATTGTACTCGACCGGATCCTCGGCCGTCATGATGTTTACATCGATGTTGTTGATCTTGGAAAGCGCTGAATAGAGTGTTGTCGTCTTGCCGGAACCAGTCGGGCCCGTAACCAGCACCATTCCGTAGGGATTGGAAATCGCCTCCATCAGCTCGCGCTCTGCCCGCGGCTCGATACCGAACTTCTCGAGATCGAATGTCAGGTTTCCTTTGTCGAGAATGCGGAGCACTACCTTCTCGCCAAAAAGCGTCGGCAGGGTAGAGACGCGGAAATCAATGATACGCTTTCCAATCTTCAGCTTGATGCGTCCATCCTGCGGGACGCGCCTCTCGGCGATGTTCAGACTCGCCATAATCTTAAACCGAGAAATGAGCGCTGCACGCATCTTGAGCGGCGGCTTCATGATTTCCTGAAGCGCACCGTCTACGCGGTATCGCAGACGCAGCTCGTGCTCGAAACACTCAAAGTGAATGTCCGATGCTCCGCGCTTGACCGCATCCGTAAGGATTGCGTTGATCAGTTTTACAACCGGCGCTTCGTTGACAGCGACTGTAAGCGCCGCCGCAGTCATTTCCTCGTTTTCAGACTCGAGAATTTCTACATCCGCATCTTCGTCACCGATGATGCTCGCGACCAGATTCTCCATCTGCGCTTCGCCGGACTCGAACACTTGCTCCAGCAGGTTCCGCAGCGTGAATTCACCCGCGATAACCGGGAAAATGTCGAAGCGTGTGATGAACTTGAGATCATCCAGTACGCGGATGTTCGTCGGTTCCGCCATGGCGACCGTAAGCGTCCGGCCATCCCGCTTTAGTGGGAGTACCAGGTGCTTCATGGCGATTTCCGCCGGAATCAGCTTCGCAACGCGCGGGTCCACCTCGAATTTCGTGAGGTCAACGGCCGGCATGCGGTATTGGCGCGCAAGCATTTTGGTCAAGTCGGTTTCGTGGATGAAACCGAGCTTCACCAGACTGTAGCCTATGCGTGTTCCGTTTTGCTGCTGTTCCTGCAGGGCCTGGCTGAGTTGCTCAGCGGATATCAGGCCTTCGCGGACAAGCATGTCGCCAATGCGTTCAGGTGCTGCGGCAGGTGCAGTCAATAAGCCTCTTTAATCCGGGAGCGTTTCCGCCTGGGGTCCCACTTAACGGATCGCCTTGTCACTACAGTGTTTACAGGACGAGGCACCCCTGAAAAAGTTACATTCGCGGAGAGCTTTTCGGCCAGTGCAGGTCCAACCCCGCGAACCCGCTGAAACCCTTCCAGAGTCCCAAAAGCTCCCATTGAGTCCCGATCGGCAACGATCCGTGCAGCGAGAGCTGGGCCAATTCCGCGGAGCGTCTCAATCTGGGCCGCTGTCGCAGCATCGAGGTCTATTATGGGGGGCGCAATCGCAGGGTCGGGAGGCGCACCCTTCCGGACCCGACTCTTCTTCGGCCGTTTGCCGCCAGACCGCTTCGCTGCGATGGCCGAATCGACTGCGGATATCTGAAATTTGAGCGCTCTGGCGGACAACGGGTCAACTGCGGCTGGCTCCCGAGCGCTG
>JBKJPM010000097.1:0-3604 GCA_046595175.1 Gemmatimonadaceae bacterium | reverse complement strand
TGGCCGTGGTGCGGCTGAACGGGATTGGACAGCTCGACACCGCATTCTCCGGTGATGGCATGCTGTTGGCCGAAGGGCCGGAGGATTGGGTTTCTGCTTCCGCCCGGAGCATCATGGTGTTGCCCGGCGATGATCTGGTCGTGGCGGGCTACGCCGAAAGTGACACGGACTCGACGGACACGCGATTCGCCCTGGCCCGTTTTCGTCCGAGCGGTTCCGCCGCGGTCGTGCCGATCAACGCCGTGCATCGCCTCGACCTGCTGGATTTTCCCGTCTACGCGGACCTTGAGGACGAGAGTTTGGCGGATTTCAACGCGCAACTCGGGGCTTTTGACTGCAAGCAAATGCCGACGCGCCTCGATCTTACTCTGCAGTTTCTCGAATTTACCGAGCCATACGTTGTCACGGGCATCCCGTTGATTGTGTATGAGCAGAACGCGAAACCCATGCGTGCTCCGCTGGGTCCAGCGCCGGCGCTCAGTTGGTCGGTGAACAGCAGCCGCATTTTCGGAACTCTTCACGGAGGCAGTCGCCACCAGCGCTTCGCCTACGACTTGAGCATCCGGAACGGGACGAGTCTGGCGCTGGATCCGAACTGCGATCCCGACGCGCTAGGGTTGCCCGCGCTCTACGAAGGCCTGGGCTACGACCCCAGCATTTACGATCCGACGGTCACCTATCAGCCGAGGGATTTCAGCGAATGTTATTACGCCTATGGAGAGCCGGTGCTCGCCATGGCTTCAGGCACGGTTCGTTGCATTCTCAGCGGCAGCTTGGACAACTTTCCCGTGGGTGGAAAACACCAGGATGGCAACAGCGTCGTCATCGAGCATGCGCCCGGGGAATATGCTGCCTACGCGCACCTCGCGCGCGGCTCCATCATCGTCAGCCCCGGAACCGTCGTTCAGGCGGGCCAGCCGATCGGACAATTGGGAAACGCGGGATCTTCCAGCGGTCCCCACCTCCACATGCACTACATCGGGCTCGTGGGCGCAGAGGTGGACCTTCATTGCTCGGACGAGGGCGGGGACAACGAGGGGTTGGGCTGCCCACCTACTTCAACAACGTTTGTTATCCCTCCACGGTGGGCGGACCGTCCGTCCGGCAGTTGCGTTCGGCGATCCCCGCCTATACATCGTTCACCGTGGACACCAATCGCATCCCCTACAACTCGATTGTGCTGCTCCACGGTCCTGGCCTGGTCAACGAGGTTGGAGCTCATGACACGCTGGCCGCCCCGATGCACCTGCAGTTGCCCGCGACCGTCCTGGGATCGGTGGGCCGGGCAGGCGGTACTTCGCTGGCCGACGCTGGTGATACGATTGAAGATGTCTACCGTTTTACGGTGGCCGCTGCCTCGACCGTGTCCGCGCAACTGCGATGGACCAACTCGGCGGATCTGGACATGATCCTCTACGACCAGACTCTCCAGCCGGTTTTTCCCGCGGCCGCGAAGACGTTGTCGCGCCCGGAAATTCTGTGCGCCACGGTGCCAGCGGGCACGTACAACCTTTTCGTTACGCTCTACGATCCCGCGCCCGGCCCTTCGTCCGCCAACTATCAACTCGATCTCGGAACTTACACCAACGGGCGCGACATTTACGTGGACAAGTCGAGCGTCTGCCCAACGCCTTTCGGCACCCTGACCTGCACGAGCGATTGGGGCGGCCCGTTCCCAACCGTGATTGCAGGCAACAATACGGTCTGCCCCGTCAGCCGCATGTTCATCCGCGCGGGCACCTACCCCGAGTCGGTCGTGTTTCGCCAACCAGTAATCGTGCGCTCCTATGATGGAACTGCATTCATCAACCCTTAATCCTCATCCAAGACTATGAAACCAATCCTCTGTTTCTGTGCTTCCCTATTGCTCGCAGCGCCGGCCGTGGCCCAATATGCCATCGACTGGTTCACCCTCGACGGCGGCGGAGGGCAAAGCTCCGGCGGCCCTTACACGCTGACTGGCACCATCGGGCAGCCGGACGCCGCCATCTCCAGTGGAGGCAACTACGTCTTACAAGGCGGGTTCTGGAGCGCGTTCGCCATCGCGCCGACCGAAGGCGCGCCCACGCTCCGCATCTTACTCGACGGCGGGAGCGTCACCCTCGCCTGGCCGAATCCCTCGACGGGATTTCAACTCCAGGAATCACCCAGCCTCACCGCACCGAACTGGACGGATGTGAACGCCGTTCCCGCCGTCGTCGGCCAGGAAAAGCAGGTGAACCAAACGATCGCGAACGACACGCGGTTCTACCGTTTGCGCAAGCCATGACGTGTTTGCATGCCGACACCCACGATCCACAAGGAAAGATAAAATCATGAAACGCATCCTGACCAAATGCCTGGCTCTGTTCGCGGCCATCCTCGCCGCAACCGCCGCTCCACTCGGCCCTGGCTTCGACTACCAGGGCCGCCTCGATGACGGCGTGGCGTCAAGGCCAGAGCCTTCTCCGACTATCGAACCTTCACGTGATAGGTCATGTCGATGGACAAATCCGCGTCGAACCCATCTTCCGCGAGGGTGAAGTGGAACGTGCCGCCGTAATGGATCGTGTGCTGACCCTTGGAGAGCGGTTCGATCAGCACGTAATAGCCATCGCCCACGGAGGTCCCCTCTCCACCGATTTCCCCAAAAAGCCATGGACTCGGCGCCGTGAATTCAAACTGCGGTGAGGACACGCGATAACGCTCGATGTGTTTGACCGGCCTCCCATCAATGACGCAGAACGGATGCACAATGTGGTCGGCATAATATTTCGCCAGCTCGCGCTGCTCGGCCTCGGTATCGCCATGGAAGCCCGACTCCGGGGGTTCCAGAGTGGAGGCCTCCACATTGGCCAGCGTCAAGAACAGGGCCTTGTTTTTGGGAATCGTGCAGGTCCGCTCCAGAGTGCCGAAGGGCGCGGCCAGGAACCACACGTTACCGCGTTGGCCCCTCCGCACGTCGAAGTCCGGGCTGTCAATGGCTGGATGTCCGGCAAGCGGCAGCTCCAAAGACCACTGCAACGCTTCCGCACTCCATTCCGCATAGCTCCGGCCGTGATAGCGCTCGTTCGGGCGAACGACCTCCGCCTGATCCTCATGCTTGTTGATGTCTTCACCTGCCCAGACGGGCGCGGCGACGGACGCGATGAACGCCGCGGCAATGAGCCACGCGGGTTTCAAGCCCGCGAACCTGATGCGAATAAATGTTTTTGTCTTCATTTTACTTTCTTTTTTTCAGGCGACTGGCGCCCGATTTGTTTTGTTTGTTTGCGTTTCTTAAGGACGGAATTCACTTCCTCGGCGATTTCCGGACTTAAATTTCTTTTCTATGGCGAGTTCATTGACTGATTCCTTGCGCTCATTGCTGAACTCCCACGCGGTAGAAGAACGGGCCGGCGCCGGTGGCGTTAGTGTCCGTGAATGTCGTCGTGCCAGCCTGCCCGACAAGGTTGCTGGTGAGCAGAGAAAAAGGCGGCTGCGCTCCGAGGTTGGTGGCGCGCTCAAGGAAGTAAGTTCGATTGCTCACGAGGCCGTTCTCAATCAATCAATCCATACTTTACAAGCGCGATTCCAGTCATTTTTCGGCCCGGTGCGCCTCTTGAAATGGCGAGGCACGGCCCGG
>JBKJPM010000320.1:0-17838 GCA_046595175.1 Gemmatimonadaceae bacterium | reverse complement strand
GATCCTTTGGCGAAAACCCCGCCTCCGTGAGCGCACTCGCGACGGCGTACATCCGGGGCGCGCGAAGTGTCGGACTGATGACCACCGGAAAGCATTTTCCGGGTCACGGCGACACGGGCACCGATTCACACATCGATCTGCCTGTTATCACTGCCGACCGCGACCACCTGAATCGCGTTGACTTCCCGCCATTTCAGGCTGCGATCAAGGAAGGCATCGATGGAATCATGACGGCGCACATCGCCGTCCTCGGAGTGCTCGGCGAAAACGCGCCGCCCGCGACACTGTCACCGGTGTTCATGACGCAGATTTTGAGGAATGAGCTGGGATTCCGCGGACTGCTTTTCACCGACGCAATGACGATGGGCGGCGTGTCGAAAAAGTATGGTGCAACTGAGCCGCTCATCATGGCGCTAAACGCCGGCGCCGACATTCTGCTCATGCCGCACGGCGTGACTGAGGCGGTTGAAACGATTGTCAAGGGAGTTCAGGATGGACGGGTGCAGCAGTCGAGGCTAGACGAAGCCGTCCGCCTGATCCTGAGCACAAAGGCGAAAGCGGGACTTATCGATGGAAGGCTGGTTTCGCTGGGAGGCGTGGATTCAGTGGTCAATATTCCTGATCACGCCGCAATCGCGAAGGAAGTGGCCGAAAAATCAATTACGCTTGCGCGCGACAACTCCAATCTCGTCCCGCTACTGCCCGAAGACCGGAGAATATTATCGATTAGCTATGCAGGACCTTCGGATGTGATCGCCGGCCGCGCGTTTAATGAGGATCTGGCTTCACACGGGCGGACAATTCGCCGCGTTTCTGTTGATGCCCGGACGCCGGAAACGGATTGGAATGCGCTGCGCGCCGCGGCAGATTCATTTGATGTAATCCTCGCATCTGCATATGTTCTGCCCGTCGAGTCTGCCGGCAGCGTGCAGATTCGTGGCGGTTTTCCAGGCTTCGTTGAATCTGTTGCATCGGCAGGAAAAAGAATCGCTGCGATTTCGTTTGGGAGCCCTTACCTGCTTACCGCATTTCCTTCGGTTCCGACATACATGCTTGCCTGGGGAAGCGCGCCAATAAGTCAGCGCGCAGCGGCGCAGGCGCTGCTTGGGATCAACGGAATCTCGGGACACCTCCCAGTATCTCTGCCGCCATCCCTGAAGGTGGGTGATGGATTGGTGCGCCAGGCTAGAAAAACCGGAATGGAGCAACATTGAAACTATCGCCGATAGGATTGGCTCTATCTCTCGCTGCTCTTACGGCAGCATGTGCGCACCCGCCCGCACCCATCGTTGCTCCTGTTCCGATTCTCACTCAAATGCCGCCGGCATTGGTGGTAGCATCACCGAAGGAAATCGGCTTCGCTTCGGATCTTAATGCGAGAATTGACACCGTAATAATATCCGCACTCCGCGATGGAGAAGCACCGGGAGCCGCAGTTGCAATTGGAAGACACGGGCGACTGGTCCATCTCAAAGCCTATGGCAAGCTCGCACAAAGTCCGGGCTCGGCGGACGTAACAGTTGACGCCATGTACGACATGGCGTCACTGACCAAGGTTGTGGCGACTACTACGCTCGCAATGATGCTTGAAGATCAGGGCAAGCTGGATCTGAATCGGACAGTTGCCTCGTACGTGCCGGAGTTCAACGCGCTCGACAAAGCCGGCATCACGGTAAAAATGATTCTCACGCATAGCGGTGGACTTGAAGCCGACGTTCCGCACGTTCGGACTTACCAGAACCGCCAGATGATTTTCGACTCTATCAACACGCGCCCCCTCAAGTATGCACCCGGTACTGGAATGATCTACAGTGACCTTGACCTTATCATGTTGCAAACTGTTATCGAGAGAATCGCCGGCCGGTCACTGGATTCTCTTGCGCACGACTGGATTTTCGCGCCGCTCGGAATGAACCATACCATGTTCAGTCCCGACACGCTTCAGAAAAACAGGATTGCTGCCACGGAACGGGATTCCGTGCGTGGACTCATCTGGGGCACAGTCCACGATCCAACAGCATGGGTGATGGGCGGGGTAGCTGGGCATGCCGGACTATTCTCCAGTGCGCGCGACGCCGCAATATTCACCCAGATGTTGCTGAATGGCGGCGAATACAACGGAATTCGACTCGTGAAACCGATAACGATTGCGCGCTGGTCAGCGGTTCAGGCTCCGGAATCGAGCCGCGCGATCGGCTGGGACACGCCTGCGGGCAGCTCCAGCGCAGGACAGTATTTCTCGCCGAGAAGTTTTGGGCACACTGGTTTCACCGGCACTTCGATCTGGGTGGATCCTGTGAAGGACATCTTCATTGTCCTGCTCACAAACCGCGTAAATGAAACAAGCGCAAACAACAAGCAGGTTGCCTTGCGGCGCGCGCTGGCCGACACGGTGCAAAAAGCCATAATCGATGCACCGCTCATCAACTGGGAAGAAAAGAGAAAGTGAAAGCATGACTAGTGTTCGCGAGCATGTTCCCGTTGTAATCAACGACTACGACGAAATCGCGCGCCATGTTGCGCGCCGAATTCGCGACATCATCCTTGAGAAAAGAAAGGATGGCGGGCACGCGGTCCTCGGACTCGCAACCGGCAGCACACCAATCGGAGTGTATCGAGAGCTGATACGGATGCATCGCGAAGAGAAGCTGGATTTCTCGGACGTCGTCACGTTCAATCTCGATGAGTACTACCCGATGAATGCGTCAAGCATTCACAGCTACGTGCGCTACATGTGGGAGAACCTGTTCGAGCATATCAACGTCCACAGGGACAACGTCCACATTCCTGACGGTGAGGTCGATCGTGAGCGCGTGGAGCATGCCACTTCGGAGTACGAGCATGCCATACGTGGGGCTGGCGGGATTGACATCCAGATACTTGGTATTGGAAAAACCGGACACATTGGGTTCAACGAGCCCGGATCGGGAATAGACTCGCGGACGCGGCGGATTGCGCTCGATACGATTACACGCCGTGATGCGGCCGCCGATTTTTTCGGTGAGGACAATGTTCCGACCGAAGCCATCACCATGGGCGTTGCCTCGATTATGGAGGCGCGGGAGATAGCGCTTATCGCAACGGGCGAGCACAAGTCTGCAATCATTCGCCGGGCTGTTGAAGGCGATCCCGATCCAGACGTGGCTGCGACGTACCTGCAAAAGCATCACAATGTCACTTTCTACCTGGATCATGCGGCGGCTGCCGAGCTTACACAAATTCGCACTCCCTGGGTAATCGGTGAAGTCGAATGGACAACCAAGCGCGAAATCGACGCTGTGATCTGGCTGAGCCAGGCCACAAAAAAGTCCGTCCTGAAGCTGGATAGTCTTGACTATCGCGAGCATCACCTCAGCTCGCTGCTTGCGAAGTACCAGTCTGCAGGACCGCTCAACGGAGAAGTATTTAACGCGCTTATCTCCAAGATCCGCGGGCGCAGCAAGCTGCCCTCAAAGAAGTCTATCGTTGTGTTTTCCCCTCACCCGGACGATGACGTCATCTCGATGGGTGGGATCCTTCACAAGCTGCACCAGAACGAGAACGACATCGTCGTTGCGTATCAGACCTCCGGCAACATTGCTGTTTTTGACCATGAGGTAAGACGGTACGTGGATTTCCTGCGTCGGTTCGGGCGCGACTTCGCAAACGGCGGAAAGAACAACCAGTCGCTCGTCCAGAAAGTAGAGAAGTTTCTCGAGAGCAAGAAACCCGGCGATGTGGACACCGACGAGGTCCAGGCAATCAAGCGCGATATTCGCGAGGCCGAAGCGGTGTCGGGAATCGAGACGTTCGGGATGAACAGGAACCAGGCGCGCTTCCTGAACCTGCCTTTCTACCAGACGGGCAAGACACGGAAGGATCCAATTGGCCCCGAGGATGTGCGCATCACGCTGGAGCTTCTGGAAGACCGGAGGCCAGATCTGGTTTTTGTTGCGGGAGATCTGACCGATCCACATGGCACACACCGCATGTGCATGGAGTCAGTCCTGCTTGCCCTCGGCCAGTACTCCGGGAGCCAGCCCGAGATCTGGTATTATCGCGGCGCCTGGCAGGAATGGGGCGTCGGCGAAGCGGACGTGCTCGTGCCGCTTTCTGAAGACGAGCTTCGCATAAAGAAGCTCGCGATTTTCAAGCACCAGAGCCAGAAAGACAGGGCTCCCTTCCCCGGTCAGGACGACCGTGAATTCTGGCAGCGCGTCGAGGATCGCAATCTCGCCACAGCCCAGGTCGTCGACCAGCTCGGACTCCCGGAGTATTTCGCCATGGAGGCGTACGTAGTTCGTAAGCACGGCGCGCCGCTAGAGCGGGAGAACGTTCCAACGGCTTCGCTCGGAGCCAGATGACCAAACTGCAAGTAGGAGTAAACGAGGGGAAAGAGTCAATGAGAGAACTTGTTGTTAAAAACTCTCTTGAGTCCTTCGCGCAAAACAATGCTGTTGAAATTGAGAATCAGGCCGGCTTCAAGCCCGCTGAATTTTAGATAGGTAATCGCTTGAGCGGTGTGGATTGGAATCAGTTTCTCTACCGCCTTGAGTTCTAACATCACGACTTTCTCGACGACCATGTCGATCTTGTAGGCGCCGGGAATTTCTAATTCGTCAAACCTCAGATTCAGAGGGACCTGCTCGTCTACCTTATACCCATTTTTTCGCAACTGATACGCAAGGCACCGTTGATACGCCGACTCCAGCAATCCCGGCCCAAGATACTGGTGAACGTAAATCGAGGATTCAATGATTCGCTCGGTAATCTGATAGTGCAGCAACGCCGCCATCCTTCACGATGTCGTTAACCCTGAAAAAAAAAGAACCGATTCCCACACACGGAAATCAGTTCCCCTCAAGTTTCAGCCGTTCATTGACTCCTTGCAGCTCATTTACTCCTATTGCATCTAATGCAGCTAGTCAGACTTTAAGAAAAATCTTCTTGCGGTAAAGAACAGTCAGCACCCCAAACCAGAACAGCACCGTCAGCAGCGCGAATCCCAGTGAAGCGACCCGATCCGGCAGCCACGATGCAAAGAGCGACTGGTACATCACCGCCTGCACCGGAACCATTTTCCCGTTGTACGGCACCTTCCACAGCGTGTAAATAATTCTTGCGAGTACGCCAGACCCGACAAACGCAACGATGGGGTTCATCCCGTATATCACGAATGGCTTGATCCATCCACGAATGTTGAGATGGTCGATCAGCCACATGCAGGTGGCGATGGTTACGCATCCCATCCCGGCAGTGAATACAACGTAGGAGCTGGTCCAGAGATTCTTGTTGATAGGAAAGGACCAGTTCCAGATCAAGCCCAGCACCATCCCGAGTGCACCAGCTGCGAAGAGGCCAGCAATTCTCTCGACGAGAGGACGATCCGTGTTTATCCAGCGGCCGACAAATGTGCCGAGTATGGCGGTACCGATGGCGGGAATGGTGGACATGATTCCTTCGGGATCGTAGGTAACGCTTCCACCCCAGATGTGATTGCCCAGAACAGTTCGATCAACAAAGGCTTCGAGAGTGTTGGCCGGATCATTCAGGGTGAAATATCCAGGAAGGCCAGTCGGAAGTGGAATGAGCGTCATCGCGAGCCAATAGCCATACAGCAGTACGGCAACGATCACGACCTGCTGCTTGAGAGTAGTGCGCAGTGTGATAAGGGCGGATGCGATGTAAACGACTCCGATGCGGGCGAGCACGCCCATGATCCGGACGTGGTGCAATCGATATACGAACCTCTCCATGAACGTCGGATCGTCCATGCCAGGTACGTTACCGTACTGATAGAACGGGAACCAGGCCATCAGGAATCCGAGCAGGAAGATTATCGCGCCGCGCTTTACGATCTGGCGGACTATGGCGCCTTCGTCGTCGCCGCGTGAGCGACGTGCGCTAAGCGAGATATGCGTCGTGATTCCGACAATGAACAAAAAGAAGGGGAAAATCAGGTCGGTTGGAGTCCATCCGTTCCACTCGGCGTGTTCGAGCGGGGGATAAATGGCACCCCAGGTGCCCGGGTTGTTGACCAGAAGCATTCCGGCGATCGTAATGCCGCGAAAAACGTCGAGGGATACGAGGCGTTGGCGCATAGACCCGAATGTACCATTAACTCGGTCTTGACGGGCTGATACCATAGTCTTAGCTATGGCGCAGCCAGTACGGCAGAGCCGTGGGCTGAGCCAAAACAACTCAACGCGAGGTCGCTGATGCGCGCTTTCTCTTCAAAACGCTTGTTCACAATTCTCGGGCTTCTTTGTATCGCAGTACCTGCCGCCGCCCAATCGGGTCTGATGGGGCGCGTGACGGAATCAGGGACAGGGGCTCCAGTAGTCGGCGCCCGGGTTCAGGCGAACACTGGCGGCCGAACCAGCGGGGTTGCAACCACAGGCGAGACCGGTGAATATCGAATTTCGAGCCTGGCTGCGGGCTCATACGACGTCACGGTCACGAGAATCGGTTATCAGCTGCGCAAGGTGAGCGGTGTTCAGGTAGGGACTGGATTCGCCACTAACGACATTGCGATGTCCCTGATTCCATCCCAGCTCGATCAGATCGTAACGACCGCGTCCCGCGCGCCGGAAAAGGTCATCGATGCCCCGGCGACAGTATTCGTGCTCAACGCACCAGAAATCAACGATCGCCCGGCGGTCAACATCGCCGATCACGTCGTGCGCCTTCCGGGAATCGACGTTGCGCGCGGTGGAATTCTTCAGTCCAATATCGTCGCACGCGGCTTCAACAACATATTCAGCGGCGCGCTCCTGATGCTCACGGACAATCGCTTCTCTTTCGTTCCGTCGCTTCGTGTAAACATTCCCTACCTCACACCAACGCCTCCGGAAGACATCGAGAGAATCGAGGTCGTACTCGGACCTGGAGCAGCTCTTTACGGCCCGAACACGGCCAGCGGCGTAATGCACGTAATCACTAAGTCGCCGTTCAACTCACAGGGCACCACCGTTACTGTTGATGGTGGCAACCAGAGCCTCTTCCGGGCTGGATTCCGCCATGCCGGCTCGCCGAATGAAAAGTTCGGCTATAAAATCTCGTACGACGTTTTCCGAGCCACTGAATGGCCCGAGTTCCTGCACGACACGTTGGAGAGAAAGGCCCGGAACCCGGATCTTCGCCGTCAGGGCGGAGAGATCAGACTCGACTTCCGGCCAACACCGGCTAGCGAGCTGATTGCGAACGTCGGTCACACGCAGGCTGGCAGCGCCGTCGAGCCAACCGGACTTGGCCCGGCACAGATTAAGGACTGGGCGTACAACACGTTCCAGCTCCGTGGCCACGTGAATCGCCTCTTTGGACAGGTATTTGTGAACCGGAGTGATGCTGGCGGCACGTACCTGCTTCGCACGGTGAAACCAACCACGAATTGCCCCGATGCAACCGATCCAGCGTGCATCATCGACAAGTCACAGCAGGTAGTTGCGCAGGCGCAGCACGGCTTTGATATCGGCCTGCGCCAGAAGTTCCTGTACGGATTTGACTACATCAAGACCGACCCACGGACATCGGGAACGATCAACGGCCGCAACGAGAACGACGATAACATCAGCGAAGTTGGCGGATACCTCCACTCGGTAACGACGCTCTCGCCGAAGCTCGAGTTCACCGCCGCCGGTCGCGTGGACAAGCATAGCAGACTTGAGAGCTCGGTTTTTTCCCCGCGTCTCGCGCTGGTGTTCAAGCCTGCGGAAAACCAGAATGTTCGTTTCACATACAACAGAGCCTTCTCAACTCCGAGCACGAACAATCTCTTCCTGGATCTCCTTGCAGGCAGCGTGAGCACATTGTACGGCGTGCGCGCTCTGGGTGTTCCGTCCACGGGCTTGTCATTCAAGCGTGACTGCGCGGGTGGAATAAACTCGCTGTGCATGCGGGTTGGCAACTTCCCCGGCACAACGAACGCGCTTACGCCGGCCGTCGCAGCACCGTACTACCCGTTTGCAATCGGCGCAGCAATCGCCGGTGGTTTGACGGCAGGCTTGTCGGCGTCGTTCCAGGCGCAGGGACTTCCCAAGCCGGTGGCGGACGGGCAGGCCAGCGCGATTACCACATATCTCGCCAGCCTGCGTCCAACGCCCGCCCAGGTTGGGACACAGCTGCGTGTGCTTCAGACCGATAAAGGGAATTTCCGCGACGTGTTGGGTACTGACCTGCGTGATGTAGAGCGCATCAAGCCGACGATTCACAACACTCTTGAAGCCGGCTACAAAGGAATTATTGGCGGCAGACTACAGGTTAGCCTGGATGCCTTTCGCGAACACAGAACCAACTTTGTCGGACCGCTCATCGTGGAGACACCAAATGTGTTCCTAGATCGCGCGTCGCTTCAAACGTACCTGACGACTGCATTGACACCTGTTGCGGGACCGAATGCGGCAGCCATTGCAGCTGCGGTTGCACCGGCGCTGGCTGGCGTTTCCAATGCGACCAAGACTCAGCCAAATGGCGTACCTCTGGGCGTGGTCAACTTCCAGGAAGCGAACTCCTCGGGACGCGACGTAATCGTCACATATCGCAACTTTGGCGACCTGACGTTGTGGGGAAGCGATTTCGGCGGTGAGCTCCTTCTGGATGGCGGTTTCTCCGTCGACGGAACCTACTCCTGGGTCAACAAGGATTTCTTCCCGCGAAGTGAAGTTGGCGGAGTCCAGGACATCGCACTCAATGCGCCGAAGACCAAGGGATCCCTCGGCCTCAAGTTCCGCGATGAGTCGAAGGGCCTGAGCGCCGAGCTGCGAGGACGCCACGTCTCGGATTTCCCGGTTTATTCGTTTATCAACGGGAATGTCGCATCCTACAACTTGTTGGACGGTGGCGTCGCGCTCCGTCCGGCGAGCTGGAAAGGTGTGATGATTGCGCTCAATGCGACCAATTTGCTGGACAAGAGACACAACGAGTTCGTGGGCGGTGGAAATCTTGGCCGGCTCATTATCACGCGGTTGCAGTACGCCTTCTAGGCAACACCAGTAGTTTCAAGGGCGCGCGGATTCTCGCGCGCCCTTTTTTTGCCTGCAAACATGATTCTCGCTGATCCTGAAGCACATCCGGTAATTGGACACAGAGGAATGGCAGCGGCGGCGCCCGAGAATACTCTCGAAGCCATGCAGCTGGCTTTCAGTTATGGCGCCGACGCCGTTGAGTTTGACTTGCGGTTGAGTGCAGACGGCGAAGTGGTTGTGATACACGATCCGGTTGTAGACCGTACTACTGACGGAACTGGTGCCGTCGCGCAAAAGACATGGCCGGAGCTGTATGAACTGAATGCCGGCGCGCGCTTCGTGGCGGGGGGCGTAGAAGACAGACAATCGCCACCCAGGCAAGGAAGCGATGGAGTTCCATATCCGGAGTATCGCGCAGGCTATTCAACAGCATCGAGAACCTTTCGCATTCCATTGTTTCGCGAAGTTCTGGAACAGCTCACCGGGCGCAATCTTTTAATTGAGATCAAGGACCCTCGCGCCTCCGCGCCCGCGCGAAGACTCATAGAACAGTTCGGTGCGCAAGATCGCTGCATGGTCGATTCGTATATCGACGCCGCACTAACCCCATTTCGTGCGTCCGGCATTGCAGTCGGAGCGGGAAAGGGAGGCGTGATAACACTCCTCACGTCGTTTTTCCTGCTGCAACAGCCGGCACTGCAATACGAAGGAATGTGCGTCCCAACCGAGTTCAAGGGATTGCCGCTGCCGATCAGCGCTCTAACCCGGATTGCCCGCAAAGGGGGGAAGACAGTGCACATATGGACGATCAACTCTCCTTCCCAGGCGCAATCACTCTGGAAACGCGGAGTGAACGGGATCGTTACTGATGACGTCAGGCAAATCCTGTCGGTCAGGGATCGGAAATGAGCGACAATATGTACGTGGTCCTGTTTGCGCTTGCCAAGAATCTGCATACCGGCCGTTTGTTCCACTAAAAAACGAAAGTTTTGGCCTATTTTGGTGCACAGGGGCATCCAATCTGCACACTAAAAGGCACGGCGTGGCCGGTTTGGCACTGACTCACATATAGATGGGCGGAACGATGGCTTATCGTACGTTTTTGGATAACAACGGTCGGTACTGGCAGGTGTGGGAATCCCACCCGCACATCTTCGAGCGCAGAAAAAGCAACCGGAGACAGGGAACCGGGGCTCAGGATGGCGGTGAGCGGAGGCAGAGCCAAGACCGGCGCCTTGGCGCCAGCGCGCGCACCGAATACGTGGATTCTCATCTCGCCAGTGGCTGGCTCACTTTCGAGTCGCTCACGGAAAAACGACGCCTCGCTCCAGTTCCTTCGCATTGGGACGAAATGTCGCAGCCCGAGCTAATCAGTTTGTGGGAGCGCGCGCAACCGGTCGCGCGCATCGGCGACGAATCGAGCGCGGCGTAGCCGCACGGTCTGCTACTGCGTAGCGATCATGCGGTCATACATTTCACGCACCGTGCGGTAGCATTCGCAGGAAGCTTCTTCCAGTTTCGGGCGATCCAGAATTGTCATCTTGCCGCGCGTGTACCGTATGAGCCCGGCCTTCTGAAGGATCCCTGCGGCAACAGTAACAGTTGCCCGTCTTACGCCAAGCATGCTCGAGAGAAATTCGTGGGTAATCGGGAACTGATCCCCCGCCCTGTCCTGCATCATGAGCAGCCAGCGTGCGCAGCGCTCTTCCAATGGATGGAGGCGATTGCATGCAACTGACTGCGACAATTGCCCAAGATAGACACTCGTGTACCGCAGAAGGAGCCTCGCCATTTCGCCGCCACTTTCTGTGTGCCTCTGCAGCGCAGCGCCGCTCAGTCGGGCGGCGCTACCCGGCGCCTGAACCACGGCTTCGCACTGAGCGTGGTCGACGCCGAGAAAGAGATTTACGTTTGCCATACCTTCACTTCCAACTGACGCGACTTCGACTCCAGCGCTGTCACTCGTGACGGCAAGAACGGAAATCACGCCGGTGAGGGGAAAGTAGACAAAGTGTGCCGAATCATCGGGACGATAAAGAACCTGACGATACCGAAGCTCGATAATCTCAAGTTCGTGACTGAGCTTAACGAGCAATGACGGGGACAATGCGGCCAACAGCCGGTTGCTAGTCAAATCGGAACCGGGCGCTTCCAAGCCATTTGATTTGTTATTCATCGCGGACGATCTTGCGTGGAGTTCTGCTCGCTGGGTGATCGTCATTCCGACCGTCATAGTCAGCTCAGCATTGTTGGATCGAATAGGCAGATACGGGGCAGAATTGCCTCTCTACGAATCAAAAACCCCTACAACCCTTCCGTAGCGAACACCTGAACTATACGGACCGTAATGTATGTGACAACTGGCTTGCAAGTCTTTTTATTTCAACAGGTTACGCCGTTAGGAAAGTACGGTGGCGTACGCAGTTTTTTTCTACACCAACGGAAAACAACCGTTTCCCTATTTGGATAATGGTCCGCAACAGTGCATTAGCAATAGCCGCGCAACTATTGTTGACGCGATGACACCTGCGGCACCCTAAGCGAGCATAGTGAGTCGCTTTATTTGGCACGGCACGGCGCGCCATACTGCGAGGCTACATCGGCTCGTCGGCTGTGGGACCATAAAGTCCTGGCAGCGGAACGTCATTCAACCGCAGGTACACAGTCATCTGTCCGCGGTGGTGAATTACATGATTGAAGACCATGGAGCGAAGAGTCGCAATTTTTGGAAGAGTAAAAACGACAACGCCATTATTCTTCAGTGACCAGGGCTTCATGAGCTCCGCGTCTGATGCAGTCGCAAGAGCTGAGCGCGCCTTCATGATGATGTCGTCGAAAACTGCAACGCTGGCGTCGGCGGACTCAAAGTCGGGCATCTTCCAGCCGCTCTTCATCATCAACCCTATATCCAGTTCATCCTTCTCCAGGATCATGTTCACCCAGTTTGGCAGCATGGACAGGTGAACAGCCAGATATCCCAGCTGCATGGATTTGGGGTGCGGACGCCAATCCGTTTTCCCATTCGGGACACGCGCGATAACTTTACGCGTGTTTCCCATTTCCTGGTCGAATTCCGGCAACAGCGATTCAGCGATAGTCATTCAATTGTCCTCGCAGAGGTGAAAAATGTGGAATGAATTCAAGGGTTTCCTTCTGAAGCAAAACGTTGTTGCGCTAGCTGTAGCTGTAGTTATTGGAGCTGCGCTGGGTAAACTCGTGACAGCTTTAGTGGATGATCTCGTCATGCCATTCGTCGCGGCTCTAACGCCTGCTAACTCGTGGAAAACTGCAACGCTGGACATCGGGCCAGTCAAGCTGGGCGTGGGCGATTTTTTCAGCGTTCTCGTAAACTTTCTGATCATCGGAGTTGTTGTGTGGCGGATCTCGAAGCTGCTGATTCGTGACAAGTCGCCCGAGATCACCACAAAAAAATGTCCCTTCTGCATGATGGATATCGACAAGCAGTCGACGCGATGCCCGCACTGCACTAGTGAAGTAGAGAAAGTCGCCTAGCCTGCTCACCTGATTCGCCTGACGCGGCCGAGCGGCGGAAGGTTTACGACTTTCTCCGCGCGCATGTGGTCGATCACCAGTTGTGCGGCGCGCGGGCCGGATTCCCGCCGCTTGCAGGCTTCAACCGACTCGGGAATCGAGTAGCCGTCCCCGCCGTCGCACGCGGTGTAGGCATTGATGGAAAACTTCAGGATGTCGTCGGGGCGGATGACCGTCCCGTCGGTCCTCCGCAGATCCCCGGCAATCCGGGAACCCACGGTGCGCAGCGAATCCCATTCGAGCTGCACGCCTGAAACCTGGAGATATCCACCAAAAGTGGCTCCGCCTCGACTGAGCGAATGTTCGAGAATTTCACGCAGGCGTGCGCCAGTAATCGGAAACGTTGCAATGCGTGTCTCGTCAGGGAAGAGGTAGATGGACTCGACCCGCCTGTTACTGATTGGACCGGGACTTAGCTCATCGTCAAGACGCATCGCGCCACCAATGAACGCACTGACATCAGCGCCGGTGCCAAGTCGGATTGCATCGGCTACAAAATTTCCAAATGGCGTTTCCTTCCTCCTGAGCGGCGTATTCGTGATGTCGATAGGTACCGGCGTCGTCGCGATTATCCCGGGTGGGCCGAGACGTTTCTCAAGTGAATCCTGCCATCTGCGTACGAGCGCTGCGGACTTTGCATCTGCAGCAACGGTGGAATCCAATCGAATGAGCTGATGCGAGCGGCGCCAGCCTCCTCCCTGCCTCGTCATGGTCACGAGCTGAGCCGTCTCGGCGTTTCTGTCGGCCTTCACAATAAAGCGATTTCCGATTTCGACGATTTGTGGAGTATGCTCGTGGCCGCCGAGTATGAAATCAATTGACGGCTCATTCGCGAGCAACGTGCTGTCCTCGGCGCGAGTGGTGTGGGTGAGACCGACGATGACTTCCGCGCCGGCCGCCTTGAGCTTGGGGATGGTTGCGTGCACAGCGGAGTCGAGGCTTCCGCATTTGATCCAGCGCGGATAAGACTGGAGAATGGTCGCACCAAAAAATCCGAACTTTACTCCGGATATCGTGGCAGTGTCCCACTTGGAGACTCCGGGAATAGCCGTTCCGTCCGCAGCCATGCAGTTGGCAGATGTCCACTTGAACCTGGATCCCGAGATCCGGTCCAGCAGAGTCTGCCGAGAGTCATCAAATTCGTGGTTGCCGTACGTCACGTAGTCCAGCCCGGCGGCGTTGAAGTACTCAATCATCTGCGCGCCCTTATACCATTTGCTGAGCAGACTTGGAAAAAGGAAATCGCCGGCCAGCATCAAATTGACCGTCCCCTTTTCACCGAGCTGACTTCGCAAGGTTGTCAGTCTCGCAATGCCTCCAGTTCCGTTTTCCATCTGCTCACCGATGTAGACATCGTTGACGAGGAGAAACTGAATAGTGTTGGCTGGCTTCGGAGCCTGCGCATACGGAGGAGCGCAGCTGGACGCCGCCACGAGAGCGGTAGCGAGAATTCGCTTTCGAATTTTCAAAGTCAACATTGAGTGAGAAGATACGCGACGAATTTTTTTCTGGCCACCAGCGAGGAGGACCCCTATAATGAATGATCAAAGTGCCCCTTCCTCCTGAAAGAACCCAGCAGCGCGAAGTTGGCGGAAACTCGCCGGGGTCAGCGCAGCATCTGCTCGCCTACCGTCCGGATTTGGATGGATTGCGTGCTGTGGCAGTCCTGGCCGTTGTCGCGTTTCATGCCGGCATTGCCGGATTCCGGGGTGGGTTCACCGGTGTAGACATCTTTTTCGTGCTTTCCGGATACCTCATCTCCGGAATCATCATACGGGGGCTGGAAAAGGGTGCCTTCAGCTTCCGTGATTTTTACGCGCGTCGGATCAACCGGATATTTCCTGCGCTAGTTGTCGTTTTGCTGGGCACTTTTGCGCTCGGATGGTACCTGCTCTTCCGCACGGAGTTTCTCAGCCTGGGAAAGCACATAGCGGCAGGTGCAGCTTTCTTGTCTAACGCGGCGCTCGTGCAGGAGAGCGGCTACTTCGATGTTGCGGCCGAGCGCAAACCACTGCTCCATCTGTGGTCACTCGCGATCGAAGAACAGTTTTACCTGGTGTGGCCGCTGCTGCTTTTTCTTTGCTGGCGATACAGGCCACGCTTTTTCGCACCTGCCATCATTCTCGGGATTTCTTCATACCTGTTAGCGATTTTTGCCGCGTACACGGAACACGCAGCGACAGCGTTTTTTCTTCCCTTTACACGCTTGTGGGAGCTGATCGCGGGATTTGCGCTCTTTGTTTCCGAAAACCGGGCCGACGGAATTCACAATCCGCGATACGCAAATGCAATGAGCTGCACAGGATTGCTCCTTATTGGGGTCTCAGTTTTCTTCATTGACCAGACTATGGATTGGCCGGGGGCGTGGACGCTCGTACCTGTGGTGGGGACTGCCCTCCTTATTTACGCGGGAAGTAAGAGCTGGGTTAACACGAAAGTGCTTGCACAGACGCCGATGGTATGGATCGGTCTCATCAGTTATCCGCTGTATCTGTGGCACTGGCCGCTACTCGCCTTTGCGCGCTTGATCGAGCATGGAAACACCAATCAGCTCCTGCTCGGCTCCGCTGTGTTTTTGTCGTTTGTATTCGCGTTTCTCACCTACCGGTTCATCGAGTTCCCCATACGCGCGCGCACATCACACAGGGGCAGCAGGGCGATAGTGCTGGTGGGATTGCTTGCGTTGATTGGTGTTGCAGGCGGAATGGCGGGGCGCGGTAAATTTTCGACGCGACTGGACAGCCCAGGTGTCAGATCGATTCAGGCTGCACTCGGCGACTGGAATTATCCGGGTGGTGGCAAGGACATTCTTGGAAGGATGCGGGAGAACACTATCCCCGGATCTGCAGACACAGTGCTCTTTGCAGGGGACTCACACATGGAGCAGTACTGGCCGCGAATTGACACGGTGATTCGTGCCTCCGGCGGTGTACTGCCTACTGCCCTGTTTCTAACTGAACGCGCCTGTCCCACGTTGCCGGGCGTCGGCCGAAAGGATGTGCCCGCCTGCAACACCCTGTACGAGGTGGTCATGACCAGGGCTGGAGGACGCGGGATCAGCACGCTCGTGCTGACTTCGTACTGGGATGACTTCTTCCGGCGAGGACTGTTGTTCAGGCTGGATGATTCGGAACGAAAGCCGATTGCTTTCGCAGATGCTGCTATGGACTCCATTTTTTCGGGATTCGAGCGAGACATCTCACGGCTCGTTCATTCGGGCAAGAAGGTGTTCGTCATTCTGACAATTCCCATTGGGGCGAACAACGAGTTTGATCCGAGGCAGTGGCTGCCAGGCAGGTTGAGCGCGAATGAAACGCCGAAGATTATCCCGGCAATTTCGCGTGCTGAATATCGCCGGCGCGCCGACCCGGTTTTGCGGAGGGTTCGAATTGCCGCCGCGAAGGCGGGAGCGATTGTTCTGGATCCGGTGGGATACATGTGTGACCGCGCAACCTGCCCGACCGTGGACGGCAACGGCGATCCGCTTTATGTGGATGGCCGGCATCTTCGCGCTTCAGTTGCGCGCAAACGTGCTGTGTGGATGGATGAGACCCTGAGATAGAAAAGCCCGTCCCCATATGAGGACGGGCTTCGAAAGTTTAGTGGGCCATCGAGGAGTTGAACCTCGGACCTCACGCTTATCAGGCTGGAATTTAGACGCAGGGATTAGGACAAGAAGTCCTCATTTACCTATGACGGACCGCCAAATGTCCTGTGCCCCCCTGCTTCGATGTCCGCTGATGTCCGCTGATGTCCGCATTCAACCGACACCTGAACCGACACCATATTCATTACAAGCTAGAGCTTCAGGCCGCACAGACAGTGACTTCAACTGCGACAATTTGATTCCTTTCAGGAAGCAAGAAGATCTAGTGGAATGTGAAAAATCTCTTTCAGTGCCAGCATTTGGGATTTTGAAAGCGGACGCTTGTTATTAAAAAACTCCGAGACTCGTCCTTTGCCCCCTAATGGCCCCTGCAAATCCGCTCGCGTCATCCCCTGTTGATCCAACAAAAAAGCAATCACCTCTTGCGGAGATGAGTCCTGAGGCATCGTGACATTGGCTTCCTCATAGGCTTCTACGAGGATTGAGAGGAACTCGAAAAGGTCCTCTTCTTCAGTACTTCGCTCGTCTCCACGAGCAAAGAGAGAATGAATCGCCGCAATCGCG
Organism: Gemmatimonadaceae bacterium; assembly: GCA_046595175.1. Taxonomy (GTDB): domain Bacteria; phylum Gemmatimonadota; class Gemmatimonadetes; order Gemmatimonadales; family Gemmatimonadaceae; genus UBA4720. The sequence continues at coordinate 1,173 of JBKJPM010000320.1, read as the reverse complement.
GCCTCATACTCCTTTTCACTCCTAATCGCATGAAGCCGCCGAAAGTCCAATCGAACTTTGGCCACAGTCACCATTGGGGAGCTCGGAAGCTCAACTGTCATCGTCGTCATGATCAAACCTCATTATCCAATTGGTTATCGTAAAACGGGTAATTCAAGCAAAGGTTCTGCTATAGTGTGCCAGCTTTGGAACGTTTCAGGTACTCATCGTGAGTCAATACGTGCCGGACAAACACTCGTCCAATCCCCGTATACTGGATTCCGCCGGAGAGCCTGTAACCCTTGCCTCGACCGCCGATCTCAAAGACGATTACGTTGTTCTCCAAGAGACTCGCCGAGGGATAGACATTCCTTACGTCTTGTGGCGTCTTCCACGAGGCCTTCTTGGTGATCGTATACCAAGTCTTCAGGGGTGATTTTGCATCTGGGTGCTTAGTCCAAAATTGGACGAAGGCCTTCCTCGAGATAATGTGCATTCACTTGCCTCAAATCCTGCCGATAATCCTTCCGCCTTCAGATTCAACCCCGCTTGCTCCGCTTAGTTCCCAATTTGGGAACCATCATGCGCTAAGTCAAGCGTCGCGTCAAATATTTTCGAGATATAATGGAAAGTGTGCCCTTTTCGGTCCGCCCAGTGACTCCAATTCGTTCCCGCGACGTCATAGTAGCAAAAGCATCGAAACTGGTGACTCTTACCACGAATTTCGGCTGATATGGTCCCTAGAGGAAGACCAGAGTCAACGCTTCGTCCAGATGACCAGTACTCCGCAGTGTGTTCCCGCGCGAGAATATTGAACCGGAGGCACATTCGAATAGAATTCAACTGCGGACACGTCTCCGGCGGAGAGGAAACCGAGGTCTTCCGGAGCGGCGAACATATCGTCAATGTAAACTTGGACCCGACACTCCACCGGACTTTTTCCTCGTCCAAACGAGGAGGCTCCCCGCTTACTAATAAGCTCGCAAGGACCGCGTCCAATCCCGCAGCGTGAAATTATCCCAGTGAAATGTCTCGCGACAAAATCGGACACACGTTCATGTTTGCTGCTGTCTAGTTGTGCCTCACTAAGAAATCTTCCCAAGCCTAACGAACGTCTCTGGAAATAGCCTTCCAGATATTCTGTAGCTCGGGACTCCGTTACGGTGACCGTGTCTAATGAGCGGACGGCAGATA
>JBKJPM010000094.1:0-5714 GCA_046595175.1 Gemmatimonadaceae bacterium | reverse complement strand
GGAGGGCGGGCAGGTCGACTATTTGATGCTCGACTATCTGGCTGAAGTCACAATGTCCATTCTGCAGAAGCAGAAAGAGCGCGATCCGAAGATGGGTTACGCGCGTGATTTCGTGGGAGCGATTGACAGTGTGCTCACAGCGGTTGCGACGAAAGGCGTCAAGGTCATTGCAAACGCCGGAGGTGTGAATCCGCCTGCGTGCGCAGAGGCCATCGTTGCACTCGCCAAGGAACGCGGCTTCGCGGACAAAATCAAAGTTGCGGTTGTAACTGGAGATGACCTCCTTGGCCGGATCGACGAATTGATCGCCGCCGGGAATCCGCTCAAGAACATGGACACGGGTGAGCCGCTCTCGGCGGTCCGGGATCGCGTGATGTCCGCCAACGCATATATCGGCTCGGAACCGATTGTAGAAGCACTGCGCCAGGGCGCGAACATCGTGATCACCGGGCGATCAACCGATACAGCGCTCACAATGGCGCCGCTCCGCCATGAATTTGGATGGAAGGGGGACGACTACGATCATCTGGCCGCGGGAATCGTCGCAGGGCACATACTCGAGTGCGGTGCGCAGAGCTCGGGCGGAAACTGTCTCATCGACTGGCAAACCATTCCTGATCTGGCGAACGTCGGATATCCGATCGCCGAAGCTCGCAGCGATGGTTCGTTCGTGATCACCAAGCATCCAAATACAGGCGGCCGAGTTTCAGTGCCAAGCGTAACCGAACAGCTGGTCTACGAAATGGGAGATCCGCACCGGTACATCACTCCAGATGTGATTGCCGACTTTGCGAGCATCCAGCTTGCGCAGGACGGCGAAAATCGAGTGAAGGTGTCGGGAGTGAAGGGAGCCGCACCAACGGATACACTAAAGGTGTCGATTGCATATCGCGCAGGTTACAAAGCTGTTGGCACTCTGGTCTACTCCTGGCCTGACGCGCTCGCAAAAGCAAAGCTGGCTGACAAGATCCTGCGTGAGCGAGTGGATTCACTCGGTCTCAAATTCGACAAAATCCTGACGGAGTTCGTGGGTGTATCGGCGACGCACGGCGCACTTGCTGCGCGAAATGCAGAAGAGCTGTACGACATTCCGGAAGTGCAGCTGCGGGTGGGTGTGCGTGGAGAAGACAGGAAAGCCGTTGAACGCTTCACCCGCGAGATCGCTCCACTTGTTCTCAATGGTCCGCCCAGCGTGACCGGGTTTGCCGGAGGCCGCCCCAAGGTGGAAGAGATTGTCGCCTACTGGCCGGCACTCATCGACAAGCGCGTGATAAAGACGGATGTGAGGATAGTACCGTGAAAGTGCGTCTCGTAGACATTGCGCACGCGCGCTCGGGGGACAAGGGTGATACGGCAAACGTCGGACTTATCGCGCTCAAGCCGGAATGGTACGAAGTCCTTGTCACCCACGTGACGAGGGATCGCGTCGCCGCGCACTTCAAGGATTTAATCGAAGGAAAAGTTGACAGGTTCGAGCTGCCGAACCTGCAAGCCCTGAATTTCCTGCTGCACGGCGCGCTGGATGGCGGCGGAACCCTGTCGCTCAAAACGGATGCGCAGGGAAAGGTTTTCTCTACGGCACTGCTTCGCATGTACATAGAAGTCCCCGATGAGGAAGCCAAACGGCTGGGACTTCCTTCGGGAGCGACAAAGTGAAGCCGCTCACGACCGTAAAGATAGCCTTCGCCCTGATAGCAGCATTACTCTTCGCGATCGGGATTCGAAACGAGGACAATGCGCTTCGACTTGCAGCGATCGGATTTCTGACCGTTGCCGTACTGCTCCGATTTGTGAAGATCAGGCCTGATTAGACCACATGGCAATCTCCCGTGTCGCGATTCTTGCAGAACTTAAGCGGACGCTTTCAACGGAGCTTGTACAATGGCTAAGAAAAGCAGGGGCGGACGACTGGTGGCGGCGAAGAAGAGGGCCGCGAAGGTGAAAGGCGGGAAGGGACCTGTGAAGAAGCGGAAGGTCGGTCGCAAGATCATGAAGACCTGACTCGAGCCTACGAATAGAAAGCCGCCTCCATTCGACTTTCTATTCGTAGGTTTTATCGGTTCCGGGCAAAGTGTCACTTATTCCGGCGGCATGAAATTGGTCATACGAGGCTGAGTAGAGTCCCTTCAAGCCCGTTACGACGCATAAATTTCGATCTTGACCCAACCCACGTTTTCCGACGCGCTCGCGGCGCTCAAGACTCATTTCGGTTACGACGCCTTTCGCGCGGGACAGGCGCCCGCAGTCGAGTCGGTACTTGAGGGAAGGGATACGCTGGTCATTCTCCCCACCGGCGGGGGCAAGTCGCTCTGCTTTCAGGTTCCGGCGCTGATGCTTCCCGGTCTCACCGTTGTTCTCTCACCGCTCATCTCCCTGATGAAGGACCAGGTAGACAGCCTCACCCGCAAAGGCCTGCCCGCCGCCTTCATCAACAGCACACTCTCTTCTAACGACGTCCAGGATCGCCTTGCGCGCGCAGCCAACGGACAGATCAAGCTGCTTTACATGGCACCAGAAAGATTTGACAATCCCGCTACCGCTGAACGCCTGCGAAAAATTGGTGTCTCGCTCCTGGCCGTGGACGAAGCGCACTGCATCAGCCAGTGGGGACACGACTTTCGGCCCAGCTATCTGCGTGTCAACAAGGTCCGCACAGATCTCGGTAATCCCCCAACGATCGCACTGACCGCGACCGCAACGCCCGAGGTTCGAAGCGACATAAGCCAGCAGCTAAAGCTCCGGGAACCGCGCGTCATCATCACCGGTTTCGACAGGATCAATCTGACGTATCACGTCCTGCCCGCGAAGAATGACGCCGAGAAGGACGCGCTGTTAATTGAAACGCTTAAGCAGAATGAGGGGCTCGCCATCGTGTACGCATCTACGCGCAAAACGGTAGAGCGCGTTACAGCGGTGCTTCAGCGCGCGAAGATCAAGGCGTCAGCATATCACGCCGGCCTGGATGACCAGAAGCGTCGCGAAGTTCAGGACGCTTTCATGCACGAGCGAGTGCGTGCAATCGTTGCGACCAATGCATTTGGAATGGGCATCGACAAGCCGAACGTACGGCTCGTGGTTCACCATTCCATGCCCGGCACGCTGGAAGCGTACTATCAGGAAGCTGGGCGCGCAGGTCGCGACGGGCTTCCTGCAAACGTATTCCTGCTGCACTCGTTTCCGGATCGATTCACCCATGAGTTCTTTATCAAGGGCGCGTACCCGGAGCAGAAGGAAGTAGAAAAAGTATATTCGCGGCTCAAGCAGCTTTCGGATGCGGACGGTACGATTGATGTGGACATCGCAAATCTTCCCGAAATGATCGGCGGAAAGACAAGCGCGCGGGAAATTGAATCCGCGCTGAGAATTCTCACCGTGAGCGGCGCTGTGGGCGGTGTGGATCCAAATGCATCCGTTGTGCGCGTCCGGCTGCTTGCGACCCCCGCCCGCATCAAGCGTGAACTCGGGCCCCAGGACGCACAGGAGCTTGGACTGCTCCGCACGCTGTGGCGAACCTGGGGTGAACGGTTCCATGAGGGAGTCTTGCTTTCATTCAACGCACTTCCGCCCGGCCTCGCGGGTGCTCATCGTGTAATCCCAATGTTGGAGTCCCTGCAAGGCAAGCAGATGATCGTCTGGGAGCGCATAGGTGAAGGGCTAAGATTGAACGACACGAAAACACCTTTCACGAAACTCAACATCGACTGGAAGGTGATCGACAAGCGCCGCGCAAACGACCTGTCGAAGCTGCAGATGGTGCAATTGTATTCATATACGAAAACATGCCGACGCGGATTCGTGCTCAAGTATTTCGGTGATCCCGCCGCTCGTCAGAAGTGCGGCGCCTGCGACAACTGTCTGGGCATTGTACACGCTCCCGCAGGCGTGGCCGAGTTCGGTGTTCCAAAACCGTCGCAGCGCAAAAAGGGAATCAAGGCAAAGATTAAGAAGGTATTTCGCGGCACCTCGTCTAGTGATGACCACAGCTCCGAAGACCCGGAGAGCCAGCGGATCGCGATTGCTCTCAGGGAGATGCGCTCCAAAATTGCTAAGCACGAAAAAGTGCCAGCGTACGTGGTGTTCTCCGATCGCACACTTACCGAGCTATGCACAGTGCGTCCGAAATCCGATACCCAACTCCTCGATGTGACCGGCATTGGGCCCGCTAAGCTCGAGCGCTATGGACGGCAGATACTCAACGCCATTCGCAACTCCCAATCGACCGAAGCGGCGTAGAGGCAAGAAGACTACAACTGCACGGTCAACTGCACGGTCAACTACACGGTCAACTACAATGTGCGGCCTTCGGCCGCGAGAAGTGCATGAGGACAGCAGGAGGGCGCGGAGAAATGCGAATTCTTTGTTTACGACATTAACCTATCTTTGCGCGATGTCGTTCCCATTAAAGTTCTCTGCGCCCTCAGCGCCTCTGCGCCCTCGCGGCCGCAGGCCGCCCATTATTTCCCCATAAGCGGCGGCAGTAGCCAGTCGACCGAATTAACTTTCTCTCATGGACGATTCCTTTCTTTTCTCCGAACAAAATGTCGCGGTCCGCAACATGGTCCGCGAATTCGCGCGTGAAGAAGTCGCGCCCGTGGCTAAACAGTTCGACGAGTCAGGCGAATTCCCCTGGGAAACAGTCGCCAAGATGGCCGACTTAGGCCTGCTCGGCATGCCATGGCCTGAAGAGCTTGGCGGCTCCGGCGTGGATCTCATCAGCTACATCATCGTGATCCATGAGATGGCCAAGGTTGACGCATCCCACGCGATCACTATCTCGGCGCACACCACACTCGGAACGTCACCGATCTTCAATTTCGGAACGCAGCAGCAGAAGGAGCGATACATCCCACTGCTTGCAAGCGGAAAGGTGCTCGGCGGATTCGGACTCACCGAGCCGAACGCGGGAAGTGATGCGGCCGGAACCCAGTCGACCGCAGTCAAGAAGAACGGGCACTACGTTCTCAACGGGTCGAAGATTTTTATAACCAATGGCGGCGTTGGTGAAATCTTCGTCGTAACTGCCGTCACGGAACCAGGTAAGGGAACCAAGGGAATCAGCTCGTTCATTGTGACGAAGGAAGCCGTCGATCTCGAAAAGGCAGCCAAGACAGGCAAGGGACACGATCCATCGCTAGTTCCGATGAAAGGCTTCACATCCGGCAAGAAGGAAGACAAGCTCGGTTGGCGCGCTTCCGACACGCGTGAGCTGATCTTCCAGGACGTCGAAGTTCCCGAAGAGAACAGGCTCGGTGAAGAAGGAATGGGGTTCATCAACTTCATGCAGACCCTCGACGCGGGACGCATCGGGCTTGCAGCGCTATCACTTGGGCTTGCCGAAGGCGCGTTCGAGCAGGCGCTCAAGTATTCGACCCTGCGGAAGCAGTTTGGCCAGGCGATATCGAATTTCCAGGGAATCCAGTTTCAACTGTCTGACATGGCTACCGACATCGAAGCAGGGAAGCATCTGGTCTACCACGCAGCCTGGCTCGCACAGCATAAGAAGCCATTCACAAAGGAAGCTGCAATTGCGAAGCTGTTCTGCTCCGAGCTGGCGATGCGCGCGACAATCAAGGCAGTGCAGATCCACGGCGGATACGGCTACACTAAGGACTATCCCGTCGAGCGCATGATGCGTGACGCTAAGATCTGCGAGATTGGGGAAGGAACGTCAGAGATCCAGCGCATAGTGATCGCGCGGGAGCTGCTCCGGGAGA
>JBKJPM010000090.1:0-38798 GCA_046595175.1 Gemmatimonadaceae bacterium | reverse complement strand
GTGTTCGAAGCGATGATCTGCGCCGGCGCGCTGGACGCACTCGGTGGTCATCGCGCGCAATACCTCGCAGTACTGGATACCGCGATTCGCGAAGCATCGCTGCAGCAGGAAGACGTCAATTCGGGACAGGCTTCCCTCTTTGGGGGGGAATCATCGGGTACAGCGCCGCAGGCAAGCGTTCCGATTTCGCTGCCGAACGTTCCGGCCTGGTCGGAAACAGAGCGACTCGCTCGTGAGAAAGAAATTTTAGGGTTCTATACGAGCGGTCATCCTCTGGACCCATTCCGTGTGGAGTCCGAGCTATTTGCCACGCATCGAATTGCGGATCTCGGTGCATGGCGTGCCGAGCCGATGGTGCTGTGCGTCGTCATTACGGCGGTAAAGCGCCAGATTAGCAAGAGAAATGGAGCCGAATTCGCTCGGCTCGTGCTGGAAGATTTTTCGGGCTCTACCGAAGTGATCGTATTCCCCGAAAAATGGTCTGCAATCTCGGATCAGGTGAAGACCGATGTTCCGGTCATGCTCAAGGGCGGGTACACGCGTCGTGACCGGGACGCGGAGAATCCATCGTTTGTTGTTGAATCCGTCTCCAAGCTTGCCGAGGTACGCGCGAACGGAAACCTGAAACTCTGTCTCGACCTCACTATGGGGCGGTCAGGAGTGCCTGCAGTAGTGGCCGATGTTCGCGCTATCTTTGAAACCCATCCCGGCAGCGCCCCCGTGGAGATAGAATGGAGTGACGGCAATGGGTTGCGGGAGCGTTTTCGTTCGCGCACCTTGACAGTTGCGGTCAATCCCGGCGCGCTGGCGGAGCTGAGGTCCATCCTTGGCGATGGCGCAGTCCGGCTGCAACGTGTGTAACGAGGCTTAATGGCATCCACCGCCACGCTCGAATTTGAAAAACCGATTGCAGAGCTTGAGCGCCAGATCGATGAGCTGAAGAAGCTTGCCGGTGAGCGCCAGCTTAATGTCGCCGAGGAGATTGCTCCGCTCGAGCGGAAGCTCCTTGCGTTGCGCCAGGACGTTTACCGCAACTTGACGCCCTATCAGCGCGTCCAGGTTGCGCGTAACAGCAAGCGTCCATTCACATCGGACTACATCCGGCTCGTTTTCACCGACTTCATCGAACTACACGGGGATCGTGCATTTCGCGAGGATCCGGCAATAATCGGCGGATGGGCGCGGCTCGATGACGAAACCATCATGGTCATCGGTCACCAGCGCGGTCACGATACGAAAGAAAGCTTGCGGCGGAATTTCGGAATGCCGCACCCTGAAGGTTACCGGAAGGCGCTTCGACTCATGAAGCTGGCGGAAAAATTCCACGTGCCTGTGATTACGTTCATCGACACTCAGGGTGCCTGGGCCGGGATCGGCGCGGAAGAGCGTGGTCAGTCGGAAGCAATCGCCCGGAACCTCATTGAGATGGCACAGCTTACTGTGCCGATCGTGGCGACAGTGATCGGTGAAGGCGGATCGGGTGGTGCGCTGGCGCTTGGCGTTGCGGACCGGGTTCTCATGCTGGAAAACGCTGTCTACTCCGTGATTTCAGTTGAGGGATGCGCGGCGATTCTCTGGAAGGACGCCAAGAATCCGGAGATTCGCGAGAAGGCTGCGAGCGCGCTTCGTATCACTGCTCCGGATTTATTTGAGCTGCGTGTGATTGATGAGATCATTCCCGAGCCGCCGGGAGGCGCGCACGCCGACTATGAAGCCGCGGCGAAAAATCTCCAGGAAGCTCTGAACCGGCACATCGAAGACCTCCGCAAGCTGCGGCCCGAAAAGCTGGTTCGTCGCCGACGCCAGAAGTATCTGCGGCTGGGTCAATGGACGGAATGAGACATTGGCGCACCTGATCGAAGTAGCATTTCGGGGTAACAGAAAAGAATTTTTTCTTTGGGACTACCCCGATCTTCCCGCTCTTAAATCGCCGGTAATCGTTGACGCTGACCGAGGCGAGGATTTCGGTCACGTACATTCGGTTGGGGAGCTTGCCCAAAAGCGCAACGGCGGATGCGCTCACGGATGCGGGATATCTGCGCCGGTTCGAAAAGCGCTTCGACTCGCCACTCAAAAAGATTCCGCAGCAGCAACGGACCTTACCCGCCAGAACGACGACGTCCGCCGGAAGGCAATGGAACGGGTGCGTGCAAATAACCTCGGCATGAAAATCACTGACGCCGAATGGCAGTGGGATCGGAAAAAGCTGACCTTTTATTTTACTGCGGAAAAACGTGTCGACTTCAGGAATCTCGTTCGCGACCTGGCGTCGCTCTTTCGAACACGCATCGAGCTGAAGCAGATTGGCGTTCGCGACGAAGCTCGTCGGCTGGACGGTGTTGGCCGGTGCGGTCGGCAATACTGCTCGGCATCGTGGCTTCAGGAGCTGCGTCCTGTAAACCTCGGTGTTGCGAAGGACCAGAAGCTGTCACTCAATCCGTCGCAGATATCCGGGGCATGCGGAAGGCTGATGTGTTCGTTGCGCTATGAACATGAGTTCTATGCGCAGGCACGCCGCAAATTCCCGAAGGAAGGACAGCCGGTCACAACATTGAAGGGCGAGGAGATAGTTGTATCCAACGACATCTTCCGCGAACTGGTGACTCTCCGGTCGCTTGAAGGCGAGCTGCGGGTGCTGGGATTGAACGACCTGCAGCGCGAGATGGGTGTTCCCGAAACAATCGACATGCCCATCGCAGCCCCAGAGTACACTAAGGAAGAAGAGATCCATCCCGAAGATATCTCGCCGGAGCTGCAGTACACGTCCGAGTTCGCAATCCCTCTTTCACACGTGGAAGTGAGCGCGGAGCCCGGCCCCAAGACCGGCGAGCATGTTACGGCGCAGCGTGATGTAACTCCCCCACCTGCTTCTGCGGATGAAAAGAACCAGCAGGATGAGCGGGGCAGTCAGCGCAATCGGCGGCGACGTGGTAAACGAGGCGGACGCCGAGGACGCGGCGGCCCCGGCGATCAGGGTGGAAGCGGACCAGCGGCTCCCGGCGGCGCGTGAAGAAGTTTTACATCACCTGCGCAATTGACTACGCCAATGGAGATCCGCATCACGGTCACGCCTTTGAGAAAATCGGTGCGGACGCAATAGCGCGATACCATCGGCTGGCCGGACAGGATGTGCACTTTCTTGTCGGAATGGACGAGCATGGGCAGAAAGTTGCGCAGGAAGCCGAGATCCGCGGACAGACGCCGCAGGAGCTTGTAGATGAAGTGGCGGCCCGCTTTGTAAGAATGTGGGAACGCTTCGGAATCTCGAACGATCAGTTTATCCGCACAACCGACGCGCATCACAAGGAAGGGGTGCTGCACCTTATCGAGCGCATCTTCGAGAAATCACCTGACGATTTTTATGAAAAGGCGTATGAAGGCTGGTATTGCGTCGGGTGCGAGGCGTTCAAGCAGGACAGCGAGATCATCGACGGCAAGTGCGTACTGCATCCCACCCGGGAACTCGAGTGGGTCCATGAGACAAACTGGTTCTTCCGCCTGAGCGCCTACAGCGACCGGCTGAAACAGCTCCTGGGCGACGACAAGTTCCTTCGTCCGCGCGCGCGTCGCAACGAAATGCTGGCACTACTGGAGAGCGGGCTCGAGGATATTTCTGCGAGTCGGTCGCGGTTCACCTGGGGCGTTCCATTCCCCCGTCTGACCGCGAAGGGTGACGCGCAGACGACCTACGTCTGGTTCGATGCACTTCCCAATTACCTGACTGCGACCGGTTTCCCGGCGCCTAAATACAAGAACGTCTGGCCCGCCGATGTGCACATAATCGGAAAGGACATTGTCCGCTTCCACTCGATTATCTGGCCGGCAATGCTCATGTCGGCAGGGCTTGCACTTCCCCACCAGGTTTGGGCACACGGATTTGTGCTTCTCGCCGGTGAGCGTTTCAGCAAATCGTCTGGGGTAAAGTTGGACTTGAATGAGGCCATGGATAGATATGGTCCGGACGCGCTTCGCTATTTCCTGCTGCGCGAAGTTCCCTTCGACGGCGACGGAAATTTTTCCTGGGAGCGATTCGACGATCGCTACAACGCCGATCTCGCAAATGCCTTCGGAAATCTCGCGAGCAGGACAGTCGCGATGGTCGAGCGATATTTCGACGGCGTCGTTCCCTCCGCAGCCGCGACCGAAGTTGATGCGGCTGACTCGAAGGATCTCGCGGACTACCACTCAGCGATGAATGGCACCAAGGGATACCTGCCCAACGAAGCGCTCCAGGCAGTCTGGAGAACAGTCGCGCGCGGAAATGAGTACGTCGATCGCCAGGCGCCCTGGAAACTCGCCAAGGACCCAGCGCAGCGCGACGAACTCGCTCTTACGCTGGCCTCCCTGATGCGCCAGCTCGCGCGTCAGGCTATTTGCCTCTTCCCCTTCATGCCACTCAAGGCGCAGGAGCTTTGGGAATCCCTCGGTGGCTCCGGACGCCTGGAAGTCCGGAAAGAATTCGCGCTCGAGAAAATTGACGTCACTGGCTGGAAAGTGACGAAAGGGACAGGCCTCTTTCCAAAGCCAGACACGAAATAGCCACGGCTGCGCAAACTGCAATAGGAGTCAACGAGGCAAAGGAGTCAATGAACTGCAAACTTCAGGGGGAACTACTCTCGATCCGAAAGTAGTTCCCCCTATTTGTTGCCGTTCATTTACTCATTACACCTCATTTACTCCTACTGCCGTTTGGTTCCCTTCCTCGGGACTATGGCTTAGGTGCCACGGGTTTACTGAAATCCACCGTCGGCGCTGGCGCGTTAACACCGCCAGGCGCGTCGAAATACTCGCGCGCTTTTGCGCCCGTAACTTTCGCCGTGATCACCTGCGGAAAGGTTCTGATCAGTGTGTTATACTGGCCGACCGCATCGTTGTAGTCGTTGCGTGATACCGCAATCCGATTCTCAGTGCCCGATAATTCATCCTGCAGCCGAAGGAAGCCCTGGTCCGCCTTGAGCTGCGGATAGGCCTCGGCAACCGCGATCAACCGTCCGAGCGCACCGGTGAGCTGCGAGTTTGCAACGGCCATCTGCGCCGCATTTCCTGACTGAACTGCGCCAGTGAGTGCACCGCGGGCCGCAGCGACCTGTGTGAATACTGCCTCTTCGTGCGCAGCATACCCCTTAACCGTATTCACCAGATTGGGAACAAGGTCTGCGCGGCGCTGCAGCTGGACAACGATGTTCTGCTTCGCCTTGTTGGCCGTCTCGTCAAGCTGTTGAATTCGATTGTATCCGCAACCCGTAAGCGGTGCGGCAAGAAGAGCGATGGCTGCCAGATAACGAACTTTCATTCCTGATCTACCTCGAAGTGAGTCAATGAAAACTACGTGGAATTCCGCGGAAAGTTTACCCGCCGAACTCGTCCAGGTACTGCACCAGCCGCTCCAGCGCGGCGATATAACCGCTCAGGACTGAATCTGCCTGATCCTTGCTGATTTTCTCATTTCTTCGCACGTGCAGGACTACGCGCACAATCGGCGCTGAATCGATCCCCGCGCGGGTTGCTACACTCTCCGTCAATACCTGGTAATCCTGAGAGGGAACTTCACCCCAGAGCCGCGTCAAAGCCCGAAAGAGAACCATAATGGTGCTCAGCGATGCTTCCAGAAGCGACAGCTGCAGTTTCGAATCACCGCCAGCCGCCATGCTTTCTTTTCTCAGGTGCAAAAGCTTTCCCATCGCCTGCTGCTCGAGCTGAAGGCGCAGGTCGGACGGCTTGACGGAAATACCATCAAATGGCGGTTGTCCAAACAGAATCTTGTGACGCTCCAGGATGTCGGCGTATTCCATGGGGAAAATGTCCGCCGAAGCACGCCATTCCGAAGTTGTGAATGTGAGCGGCGCCGGATTGCCTCCCTCGTTCCACGCACGTGCCGTAGCGGAAGCTGCTCGCAGCGCCGCAAGAGGCAGTGAGTTAGCGATAACCAGCACGTTGTAATTCGACCGCTCGCTGATGTGCTCGCCCGCGACGGCGGAGCCGTACAGGACTACCGCGCGCAGCTCGTCGCCATATGCCAGCTGAAGTTGTTCTACAAGTTGATCAAGTTTCATAGTGTGCTCTGGAATTTACCAGCTTGAACCGCCACCGCCGCCTCCGAAGCCTCCACCACCACCGAAGCCGCCAAAGCCCCCGCCACCACCACCAAATCCCCCACCGCCGAAACCACCGCCTCCGCCGCCAAACCCGCCGCCACCCATTGGGAGAATGATCGGCATCCCGCCTCCGCACCCACTTCTTTTACCGCGCCGCCTGTTGCTCAATCGGCTGAGAAGCATGAAGATCACTACGAAAATGGTCAGCAGAAGCCGCGGTGAGAATCCGCCAGAGGACCGCGAGCCGGAATCCCGGTACTGCTCGGGCTCCTGGAACGCGGTATCCAGCTGGAAATTGAACTCGTTGGCGAATCGCTGCGCTGTTTTTAGAGCAACGAGAGATAACCCCGACGAGTAGTCCTTCTCCATAAATGCTGGCGTCGCCGCACGGCAAATTTCTCCAGCTTCCCCGTCGGATATAAACCCTTCGGTACCCTGGCCGGTTTCAACTCTGCAATGCCCCCGACCGTCGCCACTGGTTTCCCTTGGAACTAGCAGTATGACCGCACCGGCATTCCGGGTTGGATCACCAGGATCACCGAGCTTTCCGACTTTCCACTGCCGACCTATCTCGCGGGCGACATCAGCTACATCGCGTCCATCAAGGTCGGGCAGTGTGACGATGGTAATTTCGCCGCGGGACTTGGCACGTACGTCACCAGCAATGCGCGTCATCAGGTCCACGCTTTCGGCAGACAGAACACGCGCGAAATCGTTTACCAACCCCGTGGGGGCCGGAACCTGTATTTGCAGCGTGAACGGGAAAACCAGTGCCGCGAACGGACGAGTCAGCACGCCTGCCATGAACATCACAACGGAATTCAGAATCTGTGTCGCTCCGCCCTTGATTTAGATTTGATCTAAGCCAACTTCTTACAAAATGAAATCTATTCGCACCAACTCATGCCGGGCGGCCTTTCTCGCCCTCTTGCTTGCCGCCTGCACGCCCTCAGCCGGCAAGACCGCCGCCGATGGGAGCGCCAACACTCCTGCGGCCGCAGCCAAGGCCGCGGCAAACCCGCAACTCGACTCGCTGGTCGCCAAAGCTGATCGCGGCCGAATCGACGGCAGTCCGTCGGCAAAAGTCTGGCTGGTAATCGTCAGCGACTTCCAATGCCCTTACTGCAAGCAGTCGCACGACTCCACCTTTGAACAGATCCGCAAAGAGTATGTACGTACCGGCAAGATAAAAGTTGCGTACGTCAACTTTCCCCTGAACAGCCACCAGCACGCATGGCCTTCTGCCCACGGCGCCATGTGCGCGTCGGAACAGGGAAAGTTCTGGGAGTATGGCGACGCTCTCTTTGCAACGCAGGACAAATGGGCTGCGATGCAGGCTCCGGCTCCACTTTTCGACTCGATCGCGACGTCGCTTGCCTTGAACATGAAGCAGTGGCGTGAGTGCGTGTCGAGCGAACGAATGGCGGGTCTCATCCGGTCCGACAGGGATCGTGGAATCGAGGCTGGCGTGAATTCGACTCCAAGCTTCCTCGTCGGTGACAAAGGACTGGCCGGTGTTCACTCGATGAATGATTTCCGGAAGCTTCTGGATCCAGCAATCGCTGCCGCAGCTGCCAAGCCGGGCCAGTAGCCTGGCGCAGCGCGTATAAAGTGAACGCGCTAGTAAGAGTTCCATACGAGTTTGCGTGGCGAGCGGCGAATGCGATAGCGCCGCTTGTGCCTGCATCCGAAAACAAGATTGTCCGTACGCTGAGGTCGCGCGTCAACCTGCTTGCAACAATTGACACATGGGCCGGTGCACACCGCGACTCCAGCCGCCCGCTTCTCTGGATGCACGCCTCTTCGGTAGGAGAAAGTCTTCAGGCGCTTCCGGTCCTGAACCTCTTTCGCGAGCGTCGCGCGGACCTGCAGATCTTTTTTACTTATTACTCTCCCAGCGCAGAAGCGGCTGCAAAAAGGCTTCCGGCCGATTTTGTGAGCTACCTCCCCTTCGACACTACTGTATCCATGCGTCACGTCATCGCCAGCATGAAGCCTTCCGTGCTCGCCTTCAGCAAGCTGGACGTATGGCCAACACTGGTTAATGAAGCACATGCTGCGGGTGTTCCCACTGCCATCATCAGCGGTACGCTTCATTCCGATTCGGGGAGACGATCAACACTCGCATCACTTCTTTTTCGCGACGCCTATTCTGCGCTCGACGTGATTGGTGCAGTCTCCGCGGAGGACAGGGCCAACATCATTGAATTGGGCGCACCGGAGAATCGTGTTACTGTGACGGGCGATACCCGCTTCGACCAGGTGTGGAACCGGAGTCAAATCGGGGGGCCGACCGATCTGCTCGATCAGCTTCGCAGTGACCGCCTGACGATCGTTGCCGGGTCTACATGGAAGTCTGATGAAATTCATCTTCTGAAGGCTTTCATGCACGCGAGGAAGGACCACAGCCGGCTGCGACTCCTCATTGCCCCACACGAGCCTGACAAACGTAGTGTCGCGACGCTTTCCTCGTGGGCGGAGACCAACTCACTGAAATGGTCCTGCCTTGATGATCCACAGTCTGCCACGTCCGACGTTGTTATTATCGATCGTGTCGGAGTTCTTGGTGACCTCTACGCCCTCGCTGACGTAGCGTATGTGGGCGGTGGATTTCACAGGCCGGGACTACACTCGGTTCTCGAACCCGCTTCGTTCGGAAAGCCTGTCTTGTTGGGTGCTCCCTTCGGACGGTCACGCGACGCTGAGCTGCTGGTTGCAAACGCCGCTGCGCTCGCTGTCGGCGACACCGCTGAATTGACAGCCGCTCTCTGTGGGTGGCTCAACGATTCAAACGCGCGCACAACCGCGGGCGCGGCTGCGCTATCAACTGTAAAAAGAGGCCTCGGCGCAGCCGAGGCATCTTACGAGCTAGTAAACAAACTTCTGCGAACGCCTACTGCCTTGTATAAACAGAGATGACGCCGCCCAGATTGTTGGGCCCGTACTTGGCCTGAACTTCCCACGCGCGATACATCCTGATCGAAGCGACCTGAGTTGCAGGAATTGACTTAAGCGACGCGAGCGGCCCAAAGTAATGTTCGTCAATGTAGACGTTCGGTTCCGGCGGCGCTTCGTTTAGCGAAGTCCGTCCCCTGCTTGCGAGAAAATTTCCGCGCAGCTTTTTGACAGCGTCATAGGCAGTCGCGGCGCCGGACGAGTTTATCTCGGCCTCAGTAATAACCGCGGAGTTGTACTCCGTTTGCTCGTTTTGCGCGTGGGCGCAGCCCGTTGTGAAAATAACCGTTGCGATCAACAAACTTTTTCTCATCGTCGTCCTCGCGTCCATTGGATTCTGAAGATGAGGGCTGTGCGGCGGAGCCGCCAGATGAGAATGGAGAGAAGATAAAAAAACGGCCCGGGTCTCCCCGGGCCGCTCTTTTATCTGAACCTTGAGTCAATTAGGCCGTGCAGGCCGGGTTGACGGTAAGTAGACGTGCGTCGAGCTCGGCACGCGGAATCGGGAAAGCTGCGTTGAACGGATCCGTTGGTACTTCCTTCCGGAGGAAGGTTGCATTCAAACGGCCGTACTCACGCAGGTCGACCCAGCGTTGTGGTCCTTCTACAAGTAGTGAGTAGCGCTTCTCGTAAAGAACTGCGTCAATTGCGGTCGCTTTAGTAGCCGGCGTCGCAATCGCAGCGAGCCCATAGTTGGTGCGCACCGAGTTAATATCAGCCGCCGCGTTCGCAAACTGACCCAGCTCGATGTAAGCCTGCGCTCTCAGGAGAACCAGCTCTTCGTCCCGAAGGATGCCCAGCGGTGATTCCTGGTTAGCAGTCGAAGCGTTGCAAAGAACGCAAGTGATCGTGGTGGAGATTCCGCCGCCGGAAAGAACTCCCGTCGGACGAGTTACGATCTTGGCGCCACGTGTGTCACCGGCCTGGACGCTGTCCTTGACCAGCGGATTAAACCCGATGTTACGGTCCGAAATCGGATTTGCCGTAGCTTCGGTTCCTGCTGCGACGTAGTGGTAGTACGGTCCCCAAGTGAAGTGGGAGGCCGGCACCGCGCCCGGGCCTGCGCCCAACGCGGTAGTCAGCTCCGCAACTGCCAGAGTTGCCGCAGCTGCCGAAGGCGACTTGCGGTTGATTGCGCGCTCGACATCGAGCTTGCCCTTAACCGCACGGTTGAACAGGATGAAGTTTGCGACTGTGCTGTAGTTCCGGCCGTGCGACGTGAAGCCACTCGGCAGGACAAACGGGAAGCTGATGCTGCCAGCTGCGTTCAGGTCGGTCAGGCCGCTGTCAAGAACTGCAGCGATCATGGCCTGTACTGCTTCCTTGCAGCGAACCGGCGTTACTTCGTCCGGGTTGTCCGCCTGAATCGGAATTCCGACGGTATCGCGCAGCTCGATTAGGCGCAGGTAGTCCAGTCCCTTCATGGTGCGAAGGAAACCGTTCATTGCGTTCTTCTCAGCAGCCGTCAGGTCGCCGGCGCTTGGAAGTGCTTTCTGCAAGTTGTTCGCTGCGCGAATGGCCGTATAGAACGCGGCGAAACCACCACCACCAGCGAAGCTGCCCGGATCCGGGTTTCCGCCAAGGGTTTCAGAAACGTACCGCGGTTCAGAAGTATCAATACGGTACAGGTCGCGGCCCATGATCGGTGCGAGCACCAGCACTGTTGTGACAGAATATGCTGCGCGATCCTGTGCAAGGACGCCTGTTGCCAGCGGCTGCAGCGACGACCGGGTCAGCGCACCCGACAGTGATTCCACCGTCGGAGCGTCAACCGGACGCACTACCGTGCTGTCCTTACACGCCACAGCGGCAAACGCCACCGCTGTGAGCGCAATCGTTGTGTATTTCTTCATGTGATTTATCACCGATGACTAAAAGGTTGTCCGGACTACGAAGAAGAAGCTCTTCGCAGGCGGATACGGAGTCACGTCCTGGACGCGACCGAGTGCACCGTTACCAAAGTTGGAGACTTCCGGATCAAGACCCGTATACTTCGTCTTGGTCCACAGGTTCCGGCCGCTCAGCTCGACGCGGGCCGCTGATGCGCGACCGTTGAACAGAGTGCTGGTCAGGCGCGACGGCAGTTGGTATCCCATAGTGAGTTCGCGCAGCTTCAGGAAGCCGGTGGACTCTACGTATACCGCCTTGCCCTTCGCAAAGTCACGCAGCCGCTGACTTCCAACTGCCGTGTCGGCGAGCAGTCCGCCGTCAAAGTAGTTGTTCGTCAGGTTGATTCCGACGCTTCCTTTTCTCCAGTCCAGCAGCGAAGAAAAACGGAATGGTCCGAACGTCAGGTCGTTGTTGAAGCCCATGACATAATCCGGCAGACCATCGCCGACGTAGGTCAGGATACGGTTTGCAGACGGACAGCTCGTTCCAGCAGTGTTGAGCGCCTTGCAGCCGTTGACTGCCTGGACAACAGACGGGGAAAGACCCTGGCCGATGAACCCGTTACCGAATCGGGTTCCGAACGATCCCGGGCCGGCACGAAAGCCGGGAACCGGCAAGCGGGTGACCTTGCCGCGTACACTTGCGTAGGTCGTGTTGCTGACCCACTCGAAGTTTCCGGACTGAATCGGCGTAATGCCAAGCTCGAGTTCGGTCGCGCGGTTGACGATCTGTCCGCCGTTAATCCACTGCGTGGAGAAACCGGTGGATGGAGCAACGGACGCCGTCAGCAGGAGGTTGTCAACCTGCTTGCGGGCCTGGGTCGCGGAGAGGCGAAGGCGACCATCGAAGCCGGTCATGTCAAAACCACCTTCGATTTCGCTGGCTGTCTCAGGCTTGATGCCCGTTGCGCCCTTGACTGTGGAAGCACGAAGACCGGTGCGGCCTTCATTGAAGAGCGTCGTTAGGAATGTGAAGCGACCTGCAGTTGGCTGGTTACCAGCGCGTCCGTAGGCAAGACGAAGCTTGAATTCGTTCACGCGCGGGATGATTTCCGGAATCCGGTACGAGGCCGAGAACTTTGGATAACCATAGAACTTGGTCTGGTCACCGTTGTTACTGGAACGCTCAGCGTTGACACCGGCTGTTACCAGCAGGCGCTCGCTGAGGGTAAGGAATTCTTCCTGCCCGAAGATCGAGAAATCCTTCACAAGGTCCTGGCCTTCATTTGTGAAGGTCTGAACCGCCGCGCTGAAGTTCGTCAGGCCGGAGATGATACCGCGGCCGATATTATTGACGACATCGCTTTGACGGCGGGTCTGCCCAAAGCCGACGGAGGTCGTGGCTGTGAACGCACTCGCGATCAAGCGATGAGCAAGTGATCCACCGAGGCTGGCGTTGACGATGTTAGCCTGGGTATTCACGATGGTGCCCGGATTCGCATTCACCTGCTCGATGAAGATGTCAGCGGGCGAAATGATCTTCGGGTTGTCGCTCAGATAGTCGATACCCGCCTGCAGTGTCGCATCGAGAGTTGCCGACTGTGAAGACATGATATTGTACGTTCCCGTCGTGCTACCGAGCATACGATAGACGTTTTCAGGCGTCTTGATGCGCTCGGAATTCTGGAACGGGTTATTGTTACCAACCGCTCCCTGCGGATTCTTCGGATATGTTCCGTCGCCCAGCTTCTGCAGGTCGATGAATGAAGGCGTCGCGGAGAAAGTGGTGTACGGGTTAATACCGGTGTTGTCGTTTCCGAACACACCGCGCTGCGTCAGGGAGTGAATGAGCTCGCTCTGCGCACGGATATTCAGTCTCGAGCCAAACTGCTGGCCGAGGTTGATGCGGAGCGACTGCTTGTTGTAAAAGTCATTCAGTCCAAGACCGTTATCATGCTGAACAAGTCCGGAGATGTAATAGTTCGTGCCCTGACCCGAGGCGCCGCGGAGCGATGCAACGGTCTGATACGACATGTCCGAATTGGAGCCATATAGCTCTTGTTCATAGTCGTGGCACTTGTTCGCTGCCGAAGTCCAGAGCTTCCCGTCGAGACCGCCGCCCAGAAACCCGAAGCTGTCGGCTTCAGCTGCTGAGGTGAAGCAGTAGAAAGGTCCAAGCTTATTGGCGAGCGAGTACTTGCCGAAGCTCTGCTGAAGGTCGAGCGTAGTTTTTCCGGCGCGACCCTGTTTGGTCGTGATGATGATTACGCCGTTAGTTCCCTTCGATCCGTAGATCGAGGAAGCCGAGGGACCCTTAAGCACCTGGATGCTCTCGATGTCGTTCGGGTTGATGTCGGCAATACGGTTGACCTGCTGATCCTGGTTCGATACCGAGTTGGAACCAGCGCTCGAACGCGCGGATTGCGTGATCACGTTCAGTCCATTGAAGACTGCCGCGTTGCTGACAATAACACCGTCGATGACGTACAGCGGCTGGAAGCCGGCGTTGACAGTGGAGACACCGCGCAGCTGGACCTGTGTACCACCACCAGGCGCTCCCGAGTTTTGCGTGATGACGGCACCGGCAATCTTACCCTGCAGGGCGTTGTCGATAGTCGGAGCCGGAACGCGGTTAAGGCGCTCGCCGGAGACGACAGCGACTGAGTTTGCAGAGTTCACCGAGGCGACGGTCGTCGCGGTTCCAGTGATAACCTGCTTGTCGAGCTCGAGCACGTCCTTTGACAGTGAGACGTTGACATCGGTAAGGCCGGAGCTGACCGCGAGCGTCTTCGGCGTGTAACCGATGCGACGAACGCGAAGCGTAACCGGACCATCCGGTGCCGAGACGGAGAAGCGGCCGGTTTCATCGGTCGATGCGCCGTATGTCGTTCCTACTACCTGTACCGTGGCTGCCGGAATCGGCTCCCCGGACCCTTCGGTGGTGACGCGGCCGCTGATGCGCCGTGTCTGCGCCCATGCGCTGGAACCAAACAGCGCCACGAGCACGAAACTCATGACTAACGATCGTGTGATTTTCACACAGTCTCCATTGTTGGAGTTCTAACCAGACGTGACCCGCCCGGAAATTGAGGGGTACACGGAATTCCCCGCCCGGAGCTATCTCCGGAAGAGTTCAGGGAATCGTCTCCTAGATACGGGCGGAGCACGGCAATGTCAAGCTAAAAGGCGGGCACCCATTCGGTCTCATACGGTAGAATGCGGATCGAATTCAGGAGCGCGGATGATCGAAGGTCAAATTCGCTGGCCTGGAGGCCGACACCTCTGCATTGACTTCCATCGCTCGCGTCCTACAATCCAAGCATACGCCGGCGCGAGGATTCACATGTTTTCTGTGATGTCGCTTGTTGTAGCTGCAGCATTTCTGGGATCACCCGTTCCATTGCCTTCAGTCACGTTTGAAAATCTCCAGCCTCACGAGATTGCCGGAGTAGTTATGGATATCTCCAGCACTCCCATTCCAGAAGCTGAGGTCAGCATCGTGAAGCCGGTCGGCCTGGAACGAAACACGCGGACCACAAAAGAGGGGAAATTTTCTCTGCGAGATTTGCCCAGCGGCCCCATTTCCATCAGGGTTCGACGTATCGGATACGAAGGGCGAACGATCGATCTGAACATCGAGAACGATCTGCGGACCTCAGTTGATGTGATGTTGAAGGCGATTCCCGCGGAGCTTGAGGCAATGCTGGTTACCGGCGAGGAAAAGGCGGCCCTTCGCGAATACTATGAGCACAAGTCTCAGCGCAGCAGCTATGCGAAATTCTTCGACGCCATTGACATCAAGAAGCGCGGCGTGTCACAGGCGAGCGACTTGTTTCGCAGCATACCGGGAGTTTCGATGGTGGCCTCGGGGTCGGGTGGGAACAGTGTGAGAATTCGCGGCTGCCAACCGATGATTTGGATGGACGGACAACGAATTCCCCGCGCCGAGCTGGATGAGGTGGTATCTCCAAACGACATTGCGGGCCTGGAATTTTATACCTCGATGGCGGGAATTCCGGCGCAGTACATGGATCGATCAACGCGGGCTTGCGGCTCCATCCTCGTGTGGACAAAGTCGCGGTAGTTGCAAGAACCCGGAACTAAATGACCGGCAAATAAAAAGCCCCCGACACTTCTGTCGGGGGCTTTCTACTTCGTGCTGTGAAAATGCTATCTCGTTCCGCAGCCCGCGACGTAAGTCGGAGCAGTAGTCGGACTCTTGTCCCAGTACACGCGTGAGTCATAAGTATCAGCACCCTGAGCTGCAGTCGCGGCAGCAACATTCGTTGCGTTGACCGTATACTCCAGAACGCCATACTCGAAGCGACGCGGTACCGTCGCCTGCTGTGCATCGACACCAGGCTTGACGGTTGCGGGCTGGCACGTGCGACGCCACTCCGACCATGCCGATCCACCATCGCCGTAAAGGGCAATCCACTTCTGTACCGCAATCTGAACCAGCCCAGGTGCACCGCCCTGGTAAGCGATTGCCGGCTGTTCAAGGAAAGTACTTGCATCAGCCGCTGTCTTGCCCCACCGCGTGATCGAGGCTGTCACTCCGGCGTTATAGAAGCCGGCTGCCTGCGCCCCAGACAATCCGCCAAGGCCACGTGCCGCCGCTTCCGCCTGAATGAACGCAACTTCACCGTAGGTCATTGCATGTGCTGACAACGACGTTCCGGTGGCTCCAGGAAAAGTTCCGTATGCCGTTGCGCTCGGGAAGAAAATGACTCCCGGACGCGAGGTGCACGCAACGGCCTGATTTGCCGCTGCTCTTGCCGGAGAAATTCCATTTGGACTCCCGACATAGGTTCCTTTCAAGGCTGGACAGGTCGAATTTGAAACCACAGGCTGCGCATAAACAGACAGGCGCGGATCGTTGTTGGGAACCAGCAGGTTGATCATCGTGAGTGACATACGGTGATCGTCGCGAGTCTTGTAATTCACTGCGAACGGATTGTCATAGACACCGTCGCCGGGATACTTCAAGGTTGCGTTATCCGCATTACTGGTGAATACGCCACCGGGTGCCGAAAATGCCGCGGAAAGCTGGGCAGTCGCGGTAGCCGGATCAACATTTACAAGGCGCAGCGCAAGCCGCGCGCGCAGCGAGTTGGCAAACTTCTGCCATTTCGTCACGCTGCCTCCGTAGATCGGATCAGCACTGCCGAGCGTATTTGCCGCGCCCGTCAGACCCTTGGAAGCCGCGTCCAGCTGCGCGAAAAAGTCCGCGTAAATCGCTTTCTGGGCATCGTATTTGGGAGAAAGACTTCCGCCGATGGAATCGCCCTTGAGCGCGCTAAAGTAAGGAACATCTCCCCACGAATCCGTCAGGTACATGAACCCCCATGTACGCATGATCGTCGCCGGAGCATAGGTGCCCGGCGCGTTGGAAGCCTTTCCCTTTGCGATGATCTGCGTAAAGTCCTTCAGCTCGCCCGAATACGCGCCGTTGAAGGATCCCTCGGTGTCACCGGCGTGCAGACGGAGATAGCGATCTTCGTCGTTGTACTGCACTTGAGCCAGATGCTGCGAAAGCCATTCGGTCTGGCGCAGGCTGTATGTGGTTCCCATCCAGCGCGAAACTGAAAGCCGCGCTGCGTTGGTAAAAAGCGGGCCCGCAGGCACGTCTTCAGGGCTGTTCGGATTCGCATTCAGGTTTGTCAGCTTATCCGAGTTACAAGCCGCTGCCGAAATGGCAATGGCCAGCCCTGTTCCGATTCTAAAAAGTTTTGAATTGGTCATTTTATATGTCTCGGGCCTTTATGGTGTGATGCGGAAGCTGAGTCCCCAGCTCCGCGGGTTCGGCAGCGCCGCGAACTCGATACCCTGGTAGTTACCAGTCGTATATGAGAACTCGGGATCAATGTTCGGTACCTTCGTCCATGTTTTCAGGTTCCGGCCCGTAAGCGCTATGCTGACCGCGCTCACGTTCAGGCGACTGGCGAAGGACGCAGGCAAATCCGTTCCGAAGCGCAGCTCACGAAGCTTCACGTAGCTGGCATCGTACACGTACGGCTCAATCGAGGGATAGATCGACTGGAAATAGTCTTCCGCCGTGACATTGATCGTGTTGTCCTTGCCGGTCGCAACGTCGATTCCCTTGACAACGATACCCGGCTTGTTCCAATCAACTTCACGACCAAGCAGGTTACGTTCAAAGATTCCGGTGTTGTCGCCGAACATATTCGTAACACTATAGATATTGCCGCCACGCTTGACGTCCAGTAGTCCGTACAACGTGAAACCCTTATACGTAAACGTGTTGGCCATACCGCCGGTCCACTTCGGCTGAACATTGCCGAAGAGTACAGTCGGCGTTGCAGTAGGCGATGGCAGTCCGCCGCTGAGCAACAGCTTGCCGGTTGCCGAGTCATGCTTGAAACCCTTTCCGTAGATCGCGCCGTAAGGCTGGTTCAGGCGGGCTTCGATGCGGCCGTTCCAGAGTGAACCAAGCAGCAGCGTCGTAACGCCCGGTGCGAGCTCTGTAACGAGACTCTTGTTGTGCGAGTAGTTCAGCGTGGCATTCCAGCTGAAACCGTTGTCCATTTGAATCGGGGTCAATCCAAGCAAGGCTTCATAGCCCTTGTTGGTGATTTTACCGGCGTTGATGGACTTCGCTGTAAATCCTGAAGCCGGGGAAACCGGCGCATTGAAGATCTGGTTCTTGGTGTACTTGTCGTATACGCTCGCGTCCAGCGTCACCCGGCCATCAAACATTCCGACCTCAACACCAAACTCGTTGGAATGCGTGATCTCAGGCTTGAGCTCTGCGTTGGCAAGTGCATCGGTCAGTGTAAACTGCGCGAGAGAGTTGAACTTGGTAGACAGTCCAGCGTACGTGCTGCGGAGCTGGTACGGATCTGCATCATTTCCGACCTGCGCCGTGGATGCGCGCACCTTGGCGTACGTGAGATAACGATTCTTCAGCGATGGCATCGCGTCTGTCAGAACGACTGACGTGTTGACCGAGGGGTAAAAGTAGGAATTCGCACCCTTCGGCAAAGTCGAAGACCAGTCATTGCGAGCTGTTCCTTCGATCGTCCACCAGTTGTTAAACGTGAAAGCTGCTGAACCGTATGCGCTGTTCACCTGACGGCGGGTCGTCGACTGACCGAGCGTCGGCGTGATGGCTGCGTTGGCAACATTATAGATCCCGGGAGCAGTGATTCCGGGCGTCGATGTGCTCGTGGTATTGAAATATTCACGACGGATTCCGCTGCCGGCCGTTGCGTTCAGCGCGAGATGGTTTCCGAGCTGACGGTTTGCGGTGACGAGCAGGTTTGTGTTGTTCTCGTTGGAATAATCATTCACGAAGGCAAATCCACCGGCAAACTTCTGATCGACTCCGCTGCCGGTGATGTTGCCCTGACCATAGTGCTGGTCAGCATTGAAACGATATACATCCGATCCGCTGCTCACCTGGGCATTGACGCCTTCGAACAGCTTGTAGTTGACACCGATGCGGCCGAAGAAACGATCGCGTGTGTCAGCAAGCGGATTCTGGTATTGTAGCCAGAACGGATTGTTGTGGTAGTTGTAGTTCCAGTTGTACTCGCGGGCGGTCGGTCCGCCATTGGTTGCGCCACTGAGTTGATAGTTACGCAGCGCGTTCATGTCGACCTGACGGCCGAACCAGACGAACTGTTCCATGATGCCGGACACATAACCGACACCAGGACGATTCGCGCCGGTATTGCGAACGAACTGGAGGTTCGCATCCGTGCTCAGGCGATCATTGACTTTCAACGATGCGTTGAGAAGACCGTTGGTCTTGTGGAACGTGTTGTTCGGGACATACCCTTCAACATTGTCGGCTCCCAGGGAGAGACGCGCGTTCGCACGATCGTTTCCGCCGCTCACTGCAATCGTTGTGGACTTGGTGTGACCGGTTTGGAAGAAGCTCTTGACGTTGTCCGGATGTGCCACCCAGGGCTGCGCCTTGCCCGTGAACTGGTCAATCAAGCGGCCATCGAGCTTCGGACCGTAGCTCTGATCGCAGCCGTCGCAATCTCCGCTTCCCTGTCCGTCAACATACTGGAAGGTTCCGCCGGCGCCCTGACCATACTGATTCTGATAGGTCGGGAGGATGGAAGGCTTGTCCCACGAGTAGCTCGTGTTGACTTCCATGCGCATTCTGTTGCCGCTCGACTTGCCCTTCTTGGTGGTCATGACAATGACGCCGTTCGCTGCGCGCGAGCCGTATAGCGCGGCAGCATTTGGTCCTTTCAGAATTGAAATGGTCTCGATGTCGTCCGGGTTGATGTCGGAGATTGCGCTTCCGAAATCAACACCACCGTTCAGTGCGCTTCCACCGACCGGGTTTCCGACGCGTGCACGGTTGCTGACGGCAATGCCATCAATAACGAAGAGCGGCGAGTTATTGCCGTTGATCGAATTCGCTCCGCGAAGCACGATGCGGTTCGATCCGCCCTGGGTGCCGGAACCGGTGATGTTCACGCCGGAAACCTTACCCTGGAGCTGGTTGATCACGTTCTGCGAGCGAGTCTGAGTCAGTTCGGTGGACGTCAGCTGCTGCTGAGCCGTTCCGAGGGTGCTCTTCTCGCGCTCGATTCCGAGTGCCGTTACTACGATACCGGTCAGCTCCTTCGCCACTGATCCTAGTCGGAAGTCAGTGATGATGTTGCTTCCGCTCAGTCTGACCTGGGCGTTGCTCGGGCTGAATCCGAGGCGGCGTGCGGTGACCGTGATGGTCTGGCCGTTCACATTTGCGGATGGGACCGTGAAGCTGTAACGCCCCTCGGAATCCGTCTGACCCCCGACCCGAAGGTCGGGAATACTTACCTGTGCCGCGGCGAGTGGTTGTGAATTCGCCGCCGATACTACTTGTCCGCTAAGGATCGTTCCCTGAGCGAATGCTGCTGCCGGAATCGCGCTTAGCAATGCGACGGCCGCAACCAACCGGTTAAACCGACTTACTCTGTGCATGCAAAAGCTCCTCTTGGAGAGTTACACATTGGAGGACGGGCGAATTACCCGAATGCGTCCATGTCCCTGAATGATCCAAGCTTGGCGACAAGCGCGGCGATAGCTCAAATATCATAACGGGCCGAATCACCAACTACTGGAATCCACTGGGGTGAATCATATTGTGGATAGGGATCAAAAACCTAGCGTTTTTTTTGAGCCCCAAACAAAGGTCATTAAGAATAGGGGTGGATGTAAACAAATGTAAATAGCTAGGCGGGCTGAGAATCCAGCGGTCCTGCTGCTCAGGTCACCAGGGATGAGCTGTTGCCGATTGGCTGCGCAATCATTGTCAATCCTGTATTTTCAATGCGGCGCGGCAACTCTTGGCGCCGAACGCCAACCAACAATCCACTAGGGGATAACGATGAATTCCAGAATGGTTATTGCGGCCATCGTGACCCTTCTAGCTGTTACGGGATGCCATCGAGCCAGGACAGGTGCGCCAGCCACCCCCGCAGAAGTCGAGTTCACCCAGCCTGTCAAGTTGGATGTCATAAACCACAACTGGCTCGATGTAACGGTCTATGTAGTATATGGAAGCCAGCGGACCCGCCTTCTTACGGTCACGGCAACACAGGGAGGGTCGGCAATAGTCCCACTCCACGCACTCCGGCCCACCGGAGAAATTCGCCTACTGGCTCATGCGGTTGGTGATCCCAGCCCCTTTCTCAGCGAGCCCATCGCTGCAAGAAGCGGGATGACAATATCCTGGACACTCGAGAGCGACCTGAAGAAGTCGAGTGTCGCTATCTGGTAGCTGTCTACCGCCCTACCGGTGTCCCACCGGGCTTGTTCTTGGTTCCTGTCGAGCCACCGAAGGATTGATGCACTGCCCAAGCCGCTGCGATCAAAAACGCAGCGGCTAATCCCGACTTCGACTGCGACAGCCTGCGCTCACTAAGCCGCGCGATATCCGCGCGAGCGATAGCAACATGCTCGCCCCGCCAAAATCGCTCCTCCCCGCTCTCTAGCGTGACGGACTTGACGCCAACGCCAAGCGTATCCGGTCCTGCACTCTGCATTATTCCCGAAAGCGACATGGCGCCTGGCCCAATAAACCTGGCCAGCCTGGTTCCACCCGCCGTTGTCAGCTCGACGACAATTTCCTTACCGGGTGACGGGTCGACTGTCCCGAGAGGAACGATCTGATAACAACCCGTCAAAAACAGGAACCCCAGGACTGCGGCGCATTCTTTCTTCATCATTAAAAGATAAACCCGGTTGGACGATCCAGGAAAAACAAAAGCCAGCCCGCGGTTCGGGGCTGGCTCTCGTTCAACCTTGGAAAAGCTTGATCAGGTGCAGGCGTTCGGGTCGTTCTGATTTCTGGTCGGCTGTGCAGATGGTGCAGGAATGTTGGAATTCGCATTCCGCTCCGAGTACGGATATACCAGCCGTGCCGGAATCTGACTCTTGCCCGGAGCTGGCGTCAGCTTCGGCAGGCACAGGCGCTTGTAGTCATTCCAGACTTCAATGGTCTGAAAATCCGAGATGTATTTCTCGGTAGCAATCTGCGCCAGAGTAACCGAGGTCAGTGCAGTATTTCCCGCTGCTGCCCTTACCGCGTTCACAGCAGCCAAAGCCTCTGCGGCGTTGCCAGCACGAATGGCGGTTTCTGCGATGATCAGCTGGGTTTCGGCCCAGGTAATCACCGGCTGCCGGAAATCCAGGTTCCCAGTTGGCCCAAAAAGTCTGGCTTCACTGAGATTGGAAGCGCTGCTCAGGCTCTGTCCGGGAGCAGACCCTACCGTTCCGTCGAAATACGCCGCGCACCAGTTCTCGCCGCTGGAGCATCCGTTGACCAGACGATTGTCACCGCGTGCCTTCATTGTATCTACGAGTGCCTTTCCTGCCCGCATATAGGTATCGCGGCTGTAGTAGGAAAATTGGGACCAGACGTTCCATTCTGTCGGCACGTCGCTGTGAAAGGTCCGGTAATTATTCGCGGAGGACGAAATTCCAAGCTTCGCTTCTGCGTTTGCAAGCGCAAATGCTGACGGAGTGACTTCTCCCGTGTGCATATAGAAGCGTGCCTTGAGGGTGTGAGCCACTGCGATCCACTTGGCCGAGCTTCCGCCGAAAACCAGGTCGGCTCCTCCAGGACCAGCGCCAGTTCCAGCCGCCAGGTCCGTGATTGCGGAAGAGAGCAGCGTTTGCAGCGCGGCATAAACATCCAGCTGTTTGTCGAGCTTCGGGGCGGCAATGTCGGGCTTGTTGGCCTGGGAATAAGGAATGTCTCCCCAGATCGAAGCGGCAGTTCCAATTTCAAGCGCCTCGTAAATTTTTGCGATTCCCGAATACTTCTTGTCTCCGACTTTGTCGACTTCCGCGCGGAGCTTGCGGATATCGATCAAGCCGCCCTGCGCAAAAATGAAGTTCCATTCACTGGAGTAATCGTCTTCGCCGACGGAGTAAATGTCCGTCGAGCTGTACTGACGATCCACGCCGGCGAACTGCTGGTGCCAGATGCCGGCTGTGCGGGCAAGCGGCCCTTCCTGCACCGACCATGCAGCCGCCTGAATTCCAATGAAGTACTGGTTAGGTGTCCGAACTTCTGTCTGAAGATTTGGATTCTCATCGAGCTTGGGACCCGCGAGATAATCTTTGCACGCTCCGGCTGTCGCGACGAGCGCGACGGCACAGAACGCGGCCTTAATATGTCTATTCATTATTTATCTCCTGAGCCTTAGCGGTTGAGGCCAATCGAAAACACAACCGATTTGCTCTGCGGGTTATTGAAGTAGTCAATTCCACGGATGGCTACTTCTGCACCACCGAGGTTCGTTTCCGGATCCACACCTGTGTAATCTGTCCACGTCTTCAGATTGCGACCGGCTAACCGCAGCTCAACACTGCTGAATCCCAGCCCGCGAACAACCATTGGGTTGGCGATCGTATACCCGACCGAAATTTCCCGAAGCTTGACGTAGCCTGCATCTTCCACGAACTGGCGCGCAACGGAACCGAATCCGGAACCGTCACCCTGATACCAGCTCTGGCCGATCGTTACACTCTTGCCTGCTCCGGGACCCGCAACTGCGCCCGATCCACCCGGGTGCCCTGGGAGGTAATTCGTTCCGAACACTATCTGCGTGTCGCGGTTCTCCGTGTCCTTGTGCTTGCCGAAGTTGTACAGTGCGCCCCTGGTACCGTTCCAATTCTCGCCTCCGTACTTGATGTCCAGCAGGCCGGATATGGTCAGACCATGGATGTTGATTGAGCTGCGCCCACTCCCAGTCCATTTCGGATTTCCGTCGGCGATGACCCTGACGGTCGGATCGACCACAGGAAAACCGTCAGCGCCGATGTACAGCGCGCCCTTCGCCGCGGAACCGCACGCCTTATCTACGTTGGTTCCATCCTCGGTGACTACGCCCAAACCGCAGCGCGCGAAGTCCTGCCCGCGAAGGACACCGACCCTCCGACCACGTACTGCGGAACCAACCGCTCCAGTGAAAAATCCACCGGTATTGAGGTCAACAGCTTCGATTCCCAACAGGTCGTCAACCTTGTTTCTGTTCTGGCCGTACTGGAGCCCGACATCCCAGCCAAAAGCAGGCCGGGTAATCGGACGCATGTTAAGTGAAATTTCAATTCCCTTGTTGGAAATCCTTCCAGCATTGGACGCCTGCTGGAGATAACCGGTCGAAGGTGCAGCCGGTGTCAGCAGAATCACACCCTCAGTTCTCGAGTCGTACATCGTGAAGCTGAGGTCCGCATAATTGCGGAAAAGCCCAAGGTCAAAACCACCTTCAAGTTCCTTGGAGCGCTCAGGACCAAGGTTTTCCTGGCCTTTCGTCGCACTGGTGATCAAACCACCCTGTCCAGCCTGCGTGGTCGAAAGACCGAAATCCAGGTAGCCATCATTGAATGCGCCCGTCGTAAGACCGGTGATGGTCGAGTAGACCCCCGGCTCCTGTCCCGTCTGTCCATATGCAATTCGGAACTTTCCGCTGGGAACAATGTCACCCAGCTTCAGTTTTTCCGTGAAGTTCCATGCGGCACTTGCCTTTGGAAACCAGTGGCGCGGCTTGCTCTTACCAAACGTCGAGGATCCGTCGTTCCGAACCGCGGCTGTCAGATAAACCTGATTCCAGAGATCCAGCGTGGCCTGGGAAAAGTAGGACTCACCATGAATGAGCGACTCAAATTCGTCCGTCGCCAGGTTCGAGGCGATAGTGTTATCGAGCTGGAACGGAGCAGGTGCAATCAGCCCCGAACCTTTCGCAAAAAGCTGCTTGAACCGTCGGCTCGTAAGATTCTGGCCGAGCGTCAGAGTACCGGACATGTTCGGGTTGAATTCGTGCCGTGCGGTGGCTACCAGGTTATGGTCGAGCACGAGGTTGGTGAAGTCTGCCCGAAGTACCTGGCCGATACCGCCCGTAGTGCTGCTGGTCAATGGCAATCCTTCCAGCCTCTCATCAGCGTAGTAGTCGGCACCACCGGTGTACTGGAAAGTAAGCCAGTCGTTCGCCGAGTATTCGCCGGTAACATTTCCAATCGTGCGACCCACAACGGCCGTATTTGCGAATCGGTTGACTACGAAGAACGGGTTGTCATATCCGCGAGCAACCGGGGTCGCCTGCGAAGTCGCCGTCGGCTTGGGATATCTGTATGAGCGGTGCAACCCGAATGCAGGGTCCAGATAAGCTGAATTGTCGAATTCAGGCGGGGTTCTAAGTGCGCCGAGCAGCAGGCCGGATAAGTTCGACCCCTTCTGGATGTATTCACCGCGGTCATCGATGTACGAGACATTTCCGCCAAGCTTCAAACGGTCCGTGAGCCGGTGTGAAGCCTTGAGACGGAGTGTCGTACGATCGTAAAAGTTGTGCGGTCCGATAATAATGCCCTTCTGGTCAACTCGGCCTCCGGACAGGTAGAACAGAGTACGGTCGTTTCCCCCGGACGCTGTCAGCGTGTTTTCCACGAGCGAGCCCGTCCTGAACATCTCGGCAAAGTGATCGTATATCGGCGTCCCGGCTGCGAGCTTCGGCCCCCAGCTTCCCGAGGTCAGACGGCATCCAGCAGCCGCGCAAACAGGCGCTACACCACGCGAGCCCTGGCCGTAGGTCGTTTGAAGCGGATAGTCGAAGTTCACCTTGTCGGCGGTGACGTTGGTACGCAGCGAGTAACGCGTCGGGCCAGCTTTACCACTCTTGGTGGTAATGAGCACTACGCCCTGACCTGCACGCGATCCGTAAATTGCCGCCGCCGCCGCACCCTTCAGGATTTCCACTGATTCAATGTCGTTCGCATTGAGATCCGAGGCGCGATTCGCCGCGGCCGTGCTGGCCGTCGAGCCGCCCGTAGCGATCGTGGAGTTATCAATCGGCTGACCGTCAACCACAAACAAAGGCTGTCCGGTTCCGTTGATCGTTCTTTGACCGCGAATGCGGATGAACGAAGAAGCGCCCGCTTCGCCTGACTGTGAGCTGACTTCAACATTCGGAGCCTTTCCGGCAAGTGCATTTACAATGTTTGTTTCATTGCTGCGTCGGATTAGCGTCGAATCAACGTTGTTGCGAACATTGCCCAGTTTCTCAACCTGGGTGACAGTGCCTGCTCCAGTGATCACGACTTCGCCGAGACGAAGCGGGTTTGCAGACACAACGAAATCCTGGCGCACGGTTCCGTCAGCGAGCGAGATGCGCGCTGATCGAGCCGCATAGCCGATAATTCTAACTCCAACCAGGACCGAGCTGCCGTTTGCACGAGCGGCCGGTACGGACAGCGTGTAGCTGCCCGAAGCATTGGTCTGTGTTCCCAGATTCAGCTCCTGGATGAACACGGTTGCATTTGCGAGCGGAGCGCCACCATCCGTTTTCACGGTGCCGGTCACAACCGTCTGTGCACGAGCTGCCGCAGGGATTGCGGTCAGAAGTGCGAGACCCAACAACAACTTAAATGATTTCATGCTCCTTCCTGTGTGAGTGGGGTCGATGAAGAGAGTCGACACTCGGTTTGCAAAAAAAAACAACTACGATGTCACCTTGGCACGCACGAACCATTACCTGATCAGAACAGGTTAGTACTGTTCGCCGGAATGTGGTTTTGCCACCTGTCCGAAGGGGAAGTCCATTTTGGCATTACAATGCTTCCCAGTCAAGGACAAAAAGAGGCAAAGCTGCGGTAATGTGAGGTCCCCGAGGACGGGCTTACTCAGCCGTGGGACGTCCCTGACTCCGAATGGCCCCCGATGGGCATTACGGCCTCCAACCCGTGATTGCCCGGCTTGTGCAGAAAAAAGCCCTGGATGAAGTGAACTCCGAGTTGCTTCACAACCTCGAACTCCTCTGCCCTTTCAACGCCTTCCGCGATCACCTTCGCACCCTGGTCGTCGGCAAAACGAACCATGGTCTCCACGAGATTCTGTTTGATGAAATTGGCGTCGATGCAGTTGATCAGGGAAATATCGAGCTTGATGAAATCAGGCTCCAGGTTCGCAATCGATCCGAGACCTGCATACCCGCTTCCGGCATCGTCCACGGCGAACCGATAGCCCATGTCCCGAAATGCCTTCAGCCGCTCCCTGAATCTCGGGTAATCCTTGATAGCCGTCCGCTCGGTGATTTCTATCACGACCTTCGACGGATCCGGCACTGCCAGCTCGGCTTGCGTGAAGGCGGGATCTGTAAAATCGTGGGGATCGACGTTCATGAAGAGCAGCTCACCGTCCTTAAGGTGGTCCTTCATCCCCTCGACTGCCTTGGACCGGCAAAGTCTGCTTAACTCCCAGATCAGATCCGACTGCGACGCAATGTCGAACATCACTTCGGGGCTGCGCATGCTTCGCATTACACCGCGCGCCAGCGCCTCATATCCGAAAACTTTCCCTGTGTCCGCCGAGATGATTGGGTGATAGTCAATGTAGACAGAGCGGGCGCGGAGAGTATCTCTCAGGTCTGACAGCTTGACCGCAACTTCGCGAGCTTCGACCGACTTGGATGCAGCGGCTGCCTCGCGCATGGCGCGGTAGATCTGCCGCTCGAGACGGATTTTCGGGTTGTAGTAAACATGAGACCTTCCGACATAAGTCTCGGCAAGCGCTGCGATGCTTTCCCCGTGCTCACGCGCGACGCGCGACGTTATCTGTTCCTGCAGCGTAGCCGTTAACTGTGTGATGTCATCTTCCGACGCCGCCGGCACGTCCTTGGCCGGGATGTGGAAGAGGACGAAGTCATCGTCGTGGTCGTTGGCCACCATAAGCTGCGACAGCTTCAGCTTCGACGTTTTCAGACAGTCCCGCATCGCGTCGGCAGTTGTCTCAAGCAGGGAATCCAGCTTTTCCCAGCCGTAGATGTCTTCGATCTTCGCGTACCGATCGAAGTTGAAATACATCACTACGATCTCGCCGCGAACCTGAATTTCCTTGCGCACCGCGTCGATAATGCTCGCGACGGTGGGAAGCTGTGTCAGGGAGTCGCGCGCAAGATTTGTCGGGTCCATGCTCAAACGGCGGCCTTCAGCATCGCGATATTCCTCTCTACGGTGGTCGCAAGCTTGGCCAGCTCGAACGGTTTCCCAATGTAGTCATCTGCGCCCGTTTGCAGGGCCTGGCGTTTGTTCATCCAATCATCAAGCGCCGTGACCATGATCACGCGAATCTTCTTTCCAAGTACAGGATGCAGCTTCATCTCCCGGCATACCTGCCACCCGTCCCGACCAGGCATCATCACGTCCAGAAGCACGATTGTCGGCTGAACTTTCTCGAAGAGGGCGATGGCCTCATCCCCACCATACGCAACCGAAATTGGATAACCGCGCGCCTCGAGATAATCCCGAATGATGTGAGCGTTGTCCGGATTGTCGTCTACAACAAGAATCTTGGTTTGCGAAGCAAGTGAAGTTGGTTCCATGTGGCCTCCACAATGATGGGCGGCAAGTTGCAAGCCAGTGGTGGGCGTTTCAGACCTTGGAGGCTTTCTCAGTGACGACGCGGACTTCATCGTCCGCGACCTGTAGAAACCCCCCTTCAATGGTGTAGCTCCGGCCGGAACCCGCCGCACCGAGCCGCAACACTCCCTTTCCAAGCAGTGTCATCAGTGGCGCGTGACCAGTCAGAATTCCAATCTCGCCATCGAACGCGGGAGCGACGACCGAGTCGACGGCCCCCTCGAACAAAACATTCTCAGGCGAAATTACTGAAACGTTTAGCACTGGCGTTAAGCCTTGGCGAGCTGGGCCGCGCGCTCGACAACGTCGTCGATTCCGCCAGCCATGAAGAACGCCTGCTCCGGATACTGGTCGAACTCACCGGCCACGAGACGCTCGAACGACGAGATGGTCTCCTCGAGCTTCACATACTTTCCAGCGATCCCGGTGAACTGCTCAGCGACTGCGAACGGCTGCGACATGAAGCGCTGAATCCTGCGCGCGCGGCCGACGACAAGCTTGTCTTCTTCCGACAGTTCGTCCATTCCGAGGATTGCGATGATGTCCTGCAGCTCCTTGTAGCGCTGGAGAATTCTCTGCACTCCGGTTGCCACCTTGTAATGCCGTTCCCCGATGAACTGCGCGTCCAGGATTCTTGAAGACGACGCAAGCGGATCGACCGCTGGATAGATGCCGAGCTCGGTGATGGCGCGTGACAGAACGACTGTCGCGTCAAGGTGGGCGAACGCCGTTGCGGGTGCGGGATCGGTGATGTCATCAGCAGGAACGTAAATCGCCTGCACCGAAGTTATCGATCCGTTTTTGGTCGACGTAATTCTTTCCTGCAGGTCGCCCATTTCGGTCGCGAGGGTCGGCTGATATCCCACGGCGCTCGGCATGCGGCCGAGAAGCGCGGAAACTTCGGAACCTGCCTGCGTGAAGCGGAAAATGTTGTCGATGAACAGCAGCACGTCCTGGTTCTCCACGTCGCGGAAGTATTCAGCGACGGTGAGACCTGTAAGGCCAACGCGGAGACGTGCTCCCGGCGGCTCATTCATCTGGCCGTAGATCAGGGCCACAGAATCGAGAATCCCCGCTTCCTTGAACTCTAGATAAAGATCGTTTCCTTCGCGCGTGCGCTCACCTACTCCGCAGAACACCGAGCGACCACCGTGCCCCTTCTGCACGTTGTTGATCAGCTCCTGGATGACGACCGTCTTTCCTACACCGGCGCCGCCGAAGAGTCCGATCTTTCCACCCTTGACGAACGGTGCGATGAGATCGACGACCTTGATGCCCGTCTCAAAGATTTCGGTCTTCGGCTCCAGGATCGAGAACTCCGGCGCGCTGCGGTGAATCGGCCAGCGCTCTGCATCCGCCGGAATCGGGGCGCCGTCGTCTACTGGCTCGCCCAGCACGTTGAGAATTCTGCCAAGCGGAACCGAGCCGATGGGAACGGTGATTGAGGAGCCGGTGTCCTCAACGTCCATTCCCCGTACTACTGCGTCCGTGGAAGACATTGCGACAGCGCGGACCTGGTTGCGGCCGATGTGCTGCTGCACTTCGACGACAACGTTGATGTCGGTACCGGACTCTGACTTCGCGCGGATGCGGAGCGCGTTATACAGCTCCGGAAGGTGTTCAGACTCGAAAGAAACGTCGAGAACAGGTCCGATAACCTGCACGACCTTTCCGATGTTTTTCTTGGTAGCGACTGCGGTGGCCATAATCGTTTCGCTTGTTGAAAGTTTTTTTCCAGTTCAAAAACACAAAAACAACTGCAACCGCAAGGTCAACTGCAATGTGCGGCCTGCGGCCGCGAGAACTGCATGAGGTAACATGAGACCGCAGAGAACTGCGAACTCTTTGTTAACAACATTGAACCATTGCTGCACATGCAGTTCCCAAAAACATGCAGTCCTCCGTGTCCTCGTGTACTTCTCTTGCCGTTCTCGCCGCCGAAGGCGGCACATTGCTTTTGATCCTGTCTTTGATCTTTTCTTTTTGAAGCCTACTCGAGTGCTGCTGCGCCGCCGACGATCTCGGCGATTTCCTGCGTGATCTGCGCCTGACGCGCACGGTTGTACGTGCGTCGCAGGACGTTGAGCATTTCACCCGCGTTGTCTGTGGCGTTCTTCATTGCCGTTCTGCGCGCGCTCTGCTCTCCCGCTACTGTTTCGACCAGCGCGCGATACACGCTGTTTCGGACGTACGACGGAAGAAGCTCTGTCAGGATTGTTTCTGCGTCTGGATAGAGCAGATAATCTTTCTGCGTTCCCTTCGTATTTTTTTCCGGCGGAGTTACCGGGAGGATGCGCTCGGTTGTCGGCGGAATCGAGAGCGCTGAATTGAACTTCGCGTAGACGACGTACACTGCGTCCAGCTCTTTTAAGACGAACCTCTCGATGAGCGAGTTTACGAGGTCCGCCGCATTTTCTGCGGTGGGCCTGTCAGTGAAGTCCGTCCTGCTGGTTGCAACTTTCCGTCCTACGTACCGGAAATATCCGAGCCCTTTCTTTCCAACAACGTGAACCTCGGTCGCGATCCCGTCGCGGTCGAGCGAGGCGAGAAGATTGCGCCCTTCCTTGATCAGGTTCGCGTTGAATGCGCCCGCAAGTCCGCGGTTGCTGGTCAAAAGAATTACAGCTGCATTCCGGACTTTTGCGGGCTGCCGGAGAAGCGGAAAGCGCTCGGCCAGCTCGGAGGAATACAGATTCGAGATCACGTCGCGCAACGCGTTAGCATACGGACGTGCTGCTGCGACACGATCCTGCGCGCGCTTCATCTTGGAGGTGGCAACCATCTCCATCGTACGCGTGATCTTGCGTGTGTTCTCGACGGATTTGATCCGTCCCTTTAACTCGCGACCCTTAGCCATTCGTCAGTGCTAGTAGCTTCTGATTTACGCTGCGGTCTTGCTGCCGCGGAATTCGTTGAACTGCTCGATGGCGCGCTTGAGATCAGCTTCAATTTCCTTGGACATCGCCTTGTCCTTCTTGATGCGCTCCGGAACCTGTGGGAACTGCGCGTGAAGACTTTCGAGAAATCCGTGCTCCCATTCCTTCATCTCGGCCACCGGGATCGTGTCCAGGAAACCGTTAGTCACCGCGTAAATGATCGCTACCTGCTCCTCGACCGGCATCGGCTGGAACTGTGGCTGCTTGAGAATTTCTACAGTGCGCGCGCCGCGCTCAAGCTGCTTCTTGGTTGCGGCATCGAGATCCGATGCGAAGGAGGCAAACGCTTCGAGCTCGCGATACTGAGCCAAGTCGAGACGCAGACGTCCGGCGACTGCTTTCATTGCCTTAATCTGAGCGGATCCACCTACACGTGACACCGAGATACCGACGTTGACGGCAGGGCGAACACCGGCGTAGAAAAGATCTGCTTCGAGGAAGATCTGTCCGTCGGTGATGGAAATAACGTTGGTCGGGATGTACGCCGACACGTCCCCAGCCTGCGTTTCAATCACTGGAAGAGCGGTCAGCGATCCGCCCGCTTTCAGGATTGTCTTGCCATCCACCACGCCCTCGTCTTCACGCAGCTTGGCAGCGCGCTCGAGAAGGCGAGAGTGGAGATAGAAAACATCGCCGGGGAATGCTTCGCGGCCCGGAGGACGACGCAGAACGAGGGAAAGCTGGCGGTAGGCCGCTGCCTGCTTGGTGAGATCGTCGTAAACGCACAACGTCGGCATCCCTTCGTTGTACATGAAGTACTCGGCCATCGCGCAGCCCGAGTAAGGAGCGATGTACTGCATTGGGGCCGGGTCAGAAGCGCTAGCGACAACGACGATCGTGTACTCCATGGCGCCGGCCTGCTTCAGCTTTTCCACGACCGACGCAACAGTCGAATTCTTCTGACCGATTGCGACGTAAACGCAGATGACGCCCGTTCCCTTCTGGTTGATGATTGTGTCGATCGCGATTGCAGTCTTGCCTGTTCCGCGGTCGCCGATGATCAACTCGCGCTGTCCGCGACCAATCGGGATCATCGAGTCAATTGCCTTGAGACCCGTCTGAAGCGGCTCGCGAACCGGCTGACGAACGATAATTCCAGGTGCGTCGGATTCGACCTTCCGCTTGTTCTTGGAGTTCACCGGACCGCGGGCGTCCAGCGGGCGTCCGAGTGGATCCACAACGCGTCCAATCAGCTCATGTCCGACAGGCACTTCGAGGACACGGGAAGTACGGCGAACTTCATCGCCTTCCTTGAGCTGGAGATAGTCACCGAGAATGACGGCGCCGATGTTGTCTTCTTCGAGGTTGAGCGCGAGGGCGGTAATCTTTTCACCGGTCTCGGACGAGGAAACCTCGAGCATCTCGCCAGCCATCGCTTTTGCCAAGCCATAAATGCGGGCAATGCCGTCTTTTACTTCCAGAACGGTTCCAACTTCTTCGACATCAAGATCGTGGAGATCGGCTTGCTCGATTTCGCGGAGCAGAATGTCTTTGAGTTCGCCGGGGCGAAGAGCGGTTTCAGTAGCCATATGTGCGTGAGTTTTTCGGGGCGTTTTTCGGGCAATTCAGCTGCTTGTGAAAAATATCACAAGCCCAAAGCGACTTCAAGTTGGGGAGCTAACAATTAGCCTCTGCTCCGTGTCCTTCCCTGAAGGAACCGATCCAGCAAATCGACGGTCCGTAAGCGAGCTAACGAGGCCGGCTTTGTGCCAAGCACCCGGTTCGCGGTAACAGCCAAGTGCGATGAAGATGCAAAGCCAAGGACAGTGGCAACATCCCGAATGTCGTGACCCGAATTCTTGCTCAGCTCAGCAGCTCCAATCAACCTTACAAGGTCTATGATTCGCTTGAGATTGGGCGCCCCGCCCTGCGCGAAATGGCGGCTCAAATGCTCTCGCGTAACACCAACGGCTTCCGCGAGATCGCTGGTCCGAATTGGCCGACCAGCGTATGGCAGCATCGCCCTCCAGGTCGCCAGCTGCATCGGTGACGTCAAAGCGAGTCCTGCCGGTGGATTCTGCAGTGCCGCCGCAAAGCGAAATGAAAAAGTGTGCGGGGTGATCAACTCCCGAAGAATCTGATCATCCATTCCATCCGCGATCACGTCGGTGAACTCACTGGCGGCGCACCTGGCGATCGACGGTCCATCGGTCGCGCGCATTGGAAGCACACCGAAAAAGGGTGTGCTGGGAAAATCTCGAGCCAACGCGGCTGCCGGCCAGTAATCCTCGTTGCCTCCAAAATCGATGACGGCTGCATCGACAAGACTCTTGGAGAAAGTCTCACCAAACTCTTTGGAGTTTTTCGCAATGGCAATCCGCCATTTCCTGCGCGGGAGCGCCGCACGCAGTGCGCTTCGGGTTCGTTCGCGAGCTGATAAAACAAGAATTGTGGGAAGTGCCGGCGCCGAGTTGCTCAGATCAGACTCCCACCGTCTCCAGGTTTGCCCGTCCCTCGATGAATTGGCAGACGATGGGATCCTTGGTGTTCCGGATCTCCTCCACCGTCCCGACCTGGCGAACTTTGCCCTCGTAGAGCATGGCGATTCTAGATCCTACGGCGTATGCGCTGCGCATGTCGTGCGTGATCACAATCCCAGTGACGCCTAGCACTTCGCGCATCCGGATCATGAGCTGGTCAATTACGGCGCTAGTGACCGGATCGAGTCCGGTGGTAGGCTCATCATATAGTATGTACTTCGGTTTCCGTGCGATCGCCCGCGCAATGCCCACGCGCTTCCGCATTCCGCCGGAAAGCTCGGCGGGATACTTCGTCTCGACATTTGGAAGATCCACCAGCTCAAGCGATTCGCTGACACGCTTCATTATTTCGGGCTCGCTGAGGGTCATGTCCTTTCGGAGGCCCATCGCGACGTTCTGTCCGATGGTGAGAGAATCGAAAAGAGCGGCGAACTGGAAGACGTAGCCAATCTGGTGACGCAGCTTGTACAGCTCCTCGCGCGACAGTTTGGGAACTTCCTGGCCGTCTACCCAGACGGTCCCCTGGTCAGGGTCGAGGAGTCCGACAATGTGCTTGATCGCGACGGATTTTCCGGTGCCGGAATAACCGATAATGACCATCGTTTCGCCCTCTTCAACATCGAGGGTGAATCCTTCGAGGACGCGCTTCGTCCCGAACGCCTTGTGAACGTCGACCAGTCGAATCATTTACCGGTGTTTTGGGTTGAGAAGCGTGAAGGCGGGGAGATCAATATCACAAAAAGGAAATTAAACTCGCTTGCCGGAATGGCTAGGACGCAGTCGTCATGGCAGGGCCTAAATCCGGATCTCCACGATAGTACCGAACTGGTGGTCACCGGAGGATAAGGGTGCTGCAACTATTGGCGCGATGGCCACAACTGTACACAATAAAAAAGGCGGGCCAAAGCTCGCCCTTTCCACTCAAGACGCTTCTCGCGTTACACCGCGAACCTCCCGAACGCCTTGTGAGCGTCGATCAGTCTGATCTTTGAGTTGCTGCCGAAGAAAAAGGCGAGGGGAGCGGTACCGATTGCGAACAATCAATTCGGCCGAGCGCAACATTGTCGTTCGGTGCAGCCAGAAGCGTGACGATTCGATTGAATCCGAGACCCTTTGCCTTCATGCAAATGGCCGCAGGTGACAAAGCCTGTGGCGCGGTGACAGCGGGTTTTCCCCGATACACGTCGGTTCCGTAGAACCCATCAAGCTTGCAGCCCGCAGGTACGCCATCGAGGAGCGCCGTACCCGAGAGTGCCGGTCCGACCATCACCGAGAACTCGCAGGTCTTCGGGTAAGGAATGAAATCCCAGAAAAGGGTCAGGGCAGGATCAACATAAAGCAGACTCTCCCTGCGCTCGCGACGAGGCCTGGCACCCACCTGGATCAGAGCCTTCACAATTTCATATCTGCGCGAGTGCTGGAGCGCCTGCTGCGAGGTTGGTCCCCCGAGCGTGGCGAGCTGGGCGTCGAGCTGCGCCCTAGCATCGGCGTTTCCCGGATGCATCAGGAAACGTTTTACACTCCCGCCAAGACTCGCAGTGGGGCGCAAACGCAGAACCTCCTGCAACTGTCGCCGCGTGTCCATGTTTGCACGCACAAACTTTCCTGCCCAGCTGATTCCAGTGAACGCCATGGTCGCGAGGACACCTGCAGCCAGCACCGAAACAAAAAGATTGTCGATACTAATCGACGCGGATGCTCCAGACCGGCGGAATGGAAGAAGGTCGCGACGGCGCAGTGCGTCGATCGCAAAAGGTAGATACGCCAGCAAGAACCCCAATGCAAACCAGCGCTGAACGTCAGAGAAGTAAAGCGAAGCTCCCGGCAGGTAGTAAATCGAGCCCGGTCCGAGTCCGATCAGTGCGAGAAATACGATCGCCTCGACGTCGACAATTCTCCGGCCTGTGAGCAGAGCGCGAACGTCACTGAAGTTCTTCGCGCCTTCTGCCTTTAGTCTGACGTAGGTGTACGCCCACGTCCACACGAGATGGAGGATCGGGAAAACAGGCCACCACGTGAACGGTATGGATGAGCGGAGAAACGACAGCGGCACAATCCCTTCATTGTATCCGGGCCAAACCACAATCCTGTAGGTAGCCACGGCAGCGATGCACATCAATATTGCGCCGACAACATAGACGACCCGGCGATACAAGCCGAGCCGGATGAACAGGAACAGGGCAACTCCGACAAGCAGCACCATCTGGGAAACTTTTACGAAGCCAAGGGCGGAGAGGGCGATCGGAATGAAGAGACAAACGAAACCGATCTCGCTCAAATTGAGGCCGGAATGCCCGGCCGATTGTCTCGCCGTTAGCTTCGCCTGAAACACCCAGACGACCCCCGCAACCATCAGCGCCAGTGAGAGCGCAAGAACATGGGATTCGGAAAGAAAGGGACCCACTTCCCAGAATCCCACCGCGTGCAGAGCAGAGGGAGGGAAAAATCCAATTGCGGCGCATGCGATTGCCAGGAAAACTGCGGCCGGCGAAAAATTCCACGCTTGCGCGAGGCGAGCCTGGATCGTGTCTGCGACTTCGGCCGCAAGGATGAACAGTCCCCTGAAAAAGAATGGGAGCATGATTACCGGGACGCCAAGCTGATAGAAATCGACCGCGCTCATTCCAGCGACGTTTGCGAGCTGCCCGAACAGCCATGCGCTGCCAAAATGGTACTGGGTAAACTCGGCACCGTTCAAGCCAATGCTTGCTATACCGTACGTGTTCAGCATATTCGACATTCCCGTGTGAAAAAGCGTGTCGAAATGCGGATCACCGC
Organism: Gemmatimonadaceae bacterium; assembly: GCA_046595175.1. Lineage (GTDB taxonomy): Bacteria > Gemmatimonadota > Gemmatimonadetes > Gemmatimonadales > Gemmatimonadaceae > UBA4720. Next base: position 2,841 of record JBKJPM010000090.1, on the reverse strand, counting down.
CGCGCACGATCAGGTTCTCGATGAACATTGGGCTGAGATATCCGTTGGCCCACTCCACACTGGCAAGCCAAATCGAAAAGGCAGCTGCCGCGGCCAGGAACCATCCAATGTTTTTCCCGCTCGAGCTGCGGATTACGGATGGTGCAAGCCAGAGCGCCGCGATAAGTCCCGCCACCGCACAAACAGGCAGGAACGGGATGGCCCTGCCGGCGGCGAGCCAACCTGCGAAGCCCAAGACGACAACAGCCGCGAGGGTGAGAAATCCCTCACTCGTGTACCACTCAGCGCGGCGGCCATCTCGCGCAAAGAGCGCAAAGAGTGCGAATGGGACGAGTATTAGTACCCAGCTGATTGCGAGAACTGCGAGCAGTGGTCGGGCGGGATTGGGGAAGCCAATTCTGGCGAGCGCAAAGATCGCGGTAAGAAAAAGCGACAATAGCCCGCAAAAAACCGCGCCAATGGCGCGTTGCCGAAGTGAATCGGAGAATCGGGGAAAGAGTTTTACTGTGACCGCACTCGCTGCGACAGGTTCATTCATGGGATAGTGTGACATCCTCGTCGAATTACGGAAATTGGACGGCCACGCCGCCCGCGAAAAGTAGCGATGCGTGGCGTGACAGCCTATCGATTTCGCGCGACCATGCAAATCCATGTATAGGGAAACCAGGACAAGCCGTGATCGATGTGCAGCTCAATGGACTCGAATGAGCTTTCAACGAGCGCTCGATATTGCTCAGCTGTCCGCACGTAGTCACCGCGATCGTACTCCAGCATAAGCCGTGGGATGGTCGCTTGGTTACTTACGTAACAGCCGTCCAGCGTGAAGAGACGTCCACCCCGCCTGAGTGAATTCCGAATGGCGCCCAACGTCGTTGTCACTTCCGCATCGGTCAGGTGATGCAATAACCCGTTCAGCATTACAACATCGAACGGGCCTTCGCGCTGTGACGAGTGCTGGTCAAAGGGCTCACAGAAAAATCTACCCCGATCGCCGAACCTGGAGTTGGCGTACATGATGTATCTCTGATCAGTGTCGAAGCCATAATACGAGATATCACCGGGAAGCACCTCAACGATGAACCCGGGGCCGCAGCCGATGTCTGCCACACGTTCGCCCGGAGCTATCGGTAAAATCGTTCTATGGCCCTGGCGCGCGCGCCGAAGAAGCCTCCCGCCATCTGGAAGTATTGGTAGACAAGCGGATGCTCCAGAATTGTCCTGACTCTCATGATAGGCAAGTAAGATGTCGAATAAAAAAGGCGAGCCAAAGCTCGCCTTTTTCAGGTGAAACGGAGATATCGTTACGCTGCGAAGCTCCCCAGCGCACGGCCAACATCACCCTCGCGCAACCGTTTCAGCGCGCGGTCGCGGAGCTGACGAACACGCTCGCGCGTGACGCCAAGCATCGAGCCGATTTCCTCAAGCGTGTGCTCGCGTCCACCTTCCAGACCGAAATACAGGCGCAGAACTTTCGCGTCACGGTGCGGAAGGGTCGTGAGTGCACTTTCGATTTCATCGTTGAGGAAGCGGTTCATTGCTTCCTCTTCTGTGTCCGGCTGCTCGTCGGCCACAAAGCGTTCGATGAGCGAACGATCACCTTCAGGATCCATCGGAGCATCGAGTCGTACGTCACCCGTATTCAGGGCAGCGAGCGACTGGACGACATCAACCGACAATCCGGTCAGCTGGGACAGCTCTTCAGGAGTCGGTTCCCTGCGCATTTTCTGGCGCAGGATTTCCGAAGCCTTGATGATGCGTGACAGGTCCGCGGTGCGGTTAAGCGGTACGCGAACTGTGCGGCCCTGGCGCGCGAGCGAGCTCAGGATCGCCTGACGGATCCACCACACGGCGTACGAAATGAACTTTACGCCCTGGTCGGGATCGAACTTTCTTGCAGCAGTAAGTAACCCGACGTTGCCTTCACCGATCAGATCGATAAGGGGCATGCCGCGGTTCTGGTATTTTTTCGCAACAGAGATGACGAAACGCAGGTTGCGCTTCACCAGCTCCTGTAGTGCGTCTGGATCGCCGGCGCGGATGCGCCGAGCAACCTCGATCTCTTCGTTTCCCTTAAGAAGCGGATACGTGCTTACCTCATAGAGGTACTGATCGAGGATGTCCCGTTCGGGCTCGCTGGGAGCTATCCCAGCGGCCGCCGTACGACGGCGACGCTTGACTTCAGCCATTGTGTGGATTCCTCGGAAAACTTCGTGTAGTTAGTACAAACATGTCCTGCAATTCTCAGGCGATGACATCTTGCCTAAACATCTGGCATCCAACGATTTCCGTCTCAGACCAGAGCGCTGCAAAATACTGGCCGTACGGGAAAATTCCAGTCTGAATTTGTTGACATACATACTACGCCCGAATATCCTTCAAGGTTCCTGTCGGAAACGTCTGTATGGCGGGAATTGCCGGGGGTGTAGCTCAGTTGGGAGAGCGCTTGAATGGCATTCAAGAGGTCAGGGGTTCGATTCCCCTCACCTCCATCGTCGGCCCCGGCCGGGATGGGAAGTATCCCCAGACATACTGATTTTGCGGGAATAGCTCAGTTGGTAGAGCACAACCTTGCCAAGGTTGGGGTCGCGGGTTCGAGTCCCGTTTCCCGCTTTGTTGGCTTTTTGGGCGGTTAGCTCAGTTGGTTAGAGCGCCACGTTGACATCGTGGAGGTCACAAGTTCGAGTCTTGTACCGCTCATGGAAGTTGCAGTACGGCAGCAAACTGGTGCTGCGCTTGTAGCTCAAGTGGATAGAGCATCTGACTACGGAGCAGAAGGTTGGGGATTCGAGTTCCTCCAGGCGCATTAAAAACCCCGGCACATTCGTGTGTCGGGGTTTTTTG
>JBKJPM010000190.1:0-5102 GCA_046595175.1 Gemmatimonadaceae bacterium | reverse complement strand
TACAGGGAGACGGCAGGCGGGGGATTGGCTGCAACACCTACAGGGCGACGGCTCGCAAAAGAAAGACTCTACCAGATTAAACGCAGCTAGTCCGGTTTTCTCGGCATTTACGGGTTTTGAAATTGCCGGGAAACCACGGAAGGAACGGACCGCGACGGAGTTTTTATTGGGTTTACTACCCTCTTGATTCCGCGCTTCAGCGGATGCGAGTTAAAGTTGATCAACAACCCCGTTTCCAGATCACACATCTTGAGATATGTCGCAAGCTGACACTTATGAATAAGGGTCAGCTCTTCCACGCTCTTTATCTCCAGGATGAGCCGGTTCTCAACCAGGACATCCAGCCTGAAAGCGCCGGGGAATTTCAGAGTATGATAGGTGAGTGGAATGGACTGTTGCCTGACGAAGCGAATGCCTTTTTGGTCCAGTTGCCAACAAAGACATTCTTCGTAAACGTGTTCCACCATCCCGGGTCCGAACTCCCGATGCACTTCGAGCGCGGCACCAATGACGCGTTCGGAAAGCTCCCAGTCAACTCGCCAATCCATTCACGAAATCTGTTTGCGTGGGCTCTTAACGCGACATCTTTCTGTCCCACCCAAGCGCAGTTCCAGAAAAAACCTCCGTATTGGTCCGGACCTTCCGCCGTTTCCACGCAATTTCAAAAACCATAAAAATCTAGGATGTCGTTTTAGCAACTCCGCGCCCGACGATGATGGTAATGTTGTCAGTCCCTCCCCCATCCAGCGCATCCTGAAGCAGGACCTCACACACCTGTTGCGCCGACGTCATCTCACCCAGTCTCCGCGTTATCTGTTCGTCCGAGACATGCTTCGTTAATCCATCACTGCACAGCAGGTGCACATTGTCCCATGACGCTGGCAGCCGCGTCACAACTGGAGCGTTCTCCGGGCCCCCTATCGAGCTCGACAACACATGTGCAAACCTCGACGCCTTCGCTACATCAGGCGGCAGCACTCCCTGATCCGCCAGTTCCTGCGCCATCGTCTGGTCTCTGCTGATCTGCTTCAGGACTCCCTTACAAAAGATGTAGTACCGTGAGTCTCCCACCTGCAGCAGATATGTCCATGGCCACAATCCGATGTAGAGCGTCAGCGTCGTCGCCATTCCAGACGTGTCTGGGTCCGCCTGCCCGCGTTCCAGAATCCTCTTGTGCGTGAGCGCTGCCGCTTCCTTGAGCGCATTCACGAAGTCGGCCCCGTCGGCATCAGCCTGGTAATAGCAGCGAGCGCTGTCCGTGATGTACTGCGTTACTTCTTCGAGCGCAGCTCGGCTGGCCTCCTCTCCTTTTCTCCCGCCCCCAACGCCGTCAGCGACCATTGCCAGAAATGCCACGCGCTCGTCTTCAAGGGGAAGTTCCTTAATTGCCGGGAGACTCGACGATAGAATATCGAGGCGCTTGCGAAGCGAGCCGAGCAGAAAGTGATCCTGGTTTTCCTTGCGAACCTTGCCGACGTGCGTGATGCCCCACACGTCAATTTCGTCATCGCGCGGTTTCCGCGGACTAATAATATCCCCGGGCAAAGTGTCAGCCATGCTTGAACGTGCGCCCGACCTCGGATATGTGTCAACCCTGCGGGGTCCCCGTGGCGACTCTACTATAGTTATCGCGCGGCAACTCGCGTAAGTTAGGGCGACTTCAGCGGAGCCCGATGATGGACGAAAGGTCAGATTTCCCATCGCTTGCGCCCACCATGGCGTTTGAATCCTACAAACCAGATGCGGCGACGGTACAAGAGCCCGCGCGCGGCAAGCGACTCGATTCCATCGACCTGCTTCGCGGAATCATTATGGTCATCATGGCGCTGGACCACGCACGCGACTTCACCAGCGGGTTTCATTTTCAGCCCGAAGATCTCTCCCGCAGCACAGCCGCACTTTTCCTCACGCGCTGGATCACGCATTTTTGCGCGCCTGTGTTCATGTTTTGCGCGGGCACGGGTGCGTATCTCTCACTGACGCGGGGGAAATCGAAGGCCGAGCTGTCGCGTTTTCTTTTTACTCGCGGGCTATGGCTCATCTTCCTCGAGTTCACAGTTTCCAAGTTCGGATGGGAAGGTCTCGGCTACGACACGCGCAGCTATTTCATGATTGTCATCTGGGCACTTGGATGCAGCATGATTATTCTTTCGGTACTGATCCATCTTCCCGTCAAGGCACTCGCAATTTTTTCAGCGGTCGTAATCGCCGGCCACAATTTCCTGGATGGCGTCAGTCCGGACGCTTTTGGCCCCTTGGGCTGGCTCTGGAAGATCATCCATGTGCCGGCGTTAATCGGGGCGCCTCCAGGGCAGGGTTGGGGAGCGTTCACTGCTTATCCGCTCATGCCATGGTTTGCCGTGATGTCCATGGGTTATTGCTTTGGCGCATTTCTATCGCGCCCCGATATCCGCGACGATCCCGATAAGCGGCGGTCGATGCTCATCAAGATTGGACTCGGACTGACTGCGGCATTTATTGTCCTCCGTGCGATTAACGTCGTCGGCGATTCGCAGCATTGGATGCACCAGAAAAACGGGCTCTTCACATTCTTTTCTTTCCTGAATACGAGCAAGTATCCGCCGTCGCTGCTCTATCTCCTGATGACGCTCGGCCCGGCAATAGCCGCACTCGCATTTCTCGAAAAGATGAAAGGAAAAATTGCCAACTTCTTCCTTGTTTTCGGTCGCGTTCCGCTCTTCTACTACCTGTGCCACATACTCCTGCTGAATATCATGGGATCGCTGCTTTACACCTGGCGCAACGGACACTGGCCGGTGGGCTCGACGATCCTGAATCCGATCGGCGCGGAACGCCTTCCGGTCGTATACCTGGTGTGGATGCTCGCGATTGCGCTGCTGTATCCGCTTTGCAAGTGGTACATGAACGTGAAAGCGCGAACCAGCAATCGGTGGCTTAGCTACCTGTAGATTCTGTATGGATTTGTGTCCTTCTACCGAAAGGTTACAGGAGAACCCCGAGAAGTACGACAACTTCGGAGGTTTTTTTAGGGGACTTCAATTCGCTTGATTCCTTGTTTCAAAGGTGATGAGTTGAAGTTGATTAACAGGCCGGTCTTGAGTCCAGTCATTTTGAGGTAGGTGGTCAGTTGTGATTTATGGAGTGGGATCAATTGTTCGACACTTTTTATTTCGATTATCAGGCGCTTTTCGACGACAAGATCCAATCGAAACGCACCGGCAAATGTCATCTCCTCAAACGTTATTGGAATGTATTTTTGCCTTTCGAAACCAATTCCAAGAGTCCGAAGTTTCCAGCAAAGACACTCTTCATAAACCGACTCAATAAGACCAGGACCCAGAGACCGATGAATTTCGATTGCCGCGCCGATGACTTTTTGCGACAGCTCCCAGTCATGCCTCCAATCCATGACGGCAAATTGAAATCTGACGGCCAGAGGAGCCTCACCAAAATCCCGCCCACAAGAGCAGTTCCCCCCAAATAACTCCGCCCATGTCGGTTTTCTCGTCCTTCTCCTGTAACCTTTCGGTAGAAGAACGCCCAAATCCTAGGAAACGGGTCAATGAATCTTTAACCCATTGCCCAGCGTAGGCTTGAACAGGGCACCGAAGGCTAAAAACTGCTGGAAAGCCCCCTACTATTAAGGTATCTTCGCAACAGCAGCCCAACTCAGGCACCAACCGGCATATGAGCATATTCGATCGTATAATCATGCTGTTCAAGTCCAACGTGAATGCGGCAATCTCCGAGTTCGAAGAGCCGGAGAAAATGCTGAACCAGATCATTGCGGACATGCGCGGCCAGCTTTCCAAGGCGAAGCAGCAGGTGGCAGCCGCGATAGCTGATGAAAAGCGGCTGCAGGATCAGGCAGCCTCAGAGCTGAAGCAGGCGGAGGACTGGGAACGACGCGCCATGCTGGCCGTCAAGGAAAATCGTGACGACCTTGCAACGCAGGCGCTCATGCGCCGGAGCGAACACGTTTCCCGTGGTCAGCAGATGCAGCTCACCTGGGAAGCGCACAAGCAGGAAACCGATCGCCTCAAGGACTCGCTGCGCGGCCTGAACGACAACATCGAAGAAGCCAGCCGCAAGAAGAACCTGCTCATCGCCAAGCAGCGCCGGGCCGAGGCTCAGAAGCGCATCGCAAACACAATGTCCTCCATGTCCGAGAAGTCGGCATTTGAAGCCTTCGCGCGCATGGAAGAAAAAATCGAGACCAACGAGCGCCAGATCCGGGCTAGCGTCGAGATCGACGAAGAGTTCTCAGGCGATCGCCTTGCCAAGGACTTCAAGCGCCTCGAATCCGTTGCCGGAAGCGCGTCGGCCAATGATCAACTCCTTGAGTTGAAGCAGAAGATGGGAATACTTCCTGCTGGTGCACCAGCAACCAACAAGGCACTGGGAGCCGGCGCAAATGACGGAGCAGCTTTGGAAGCAGAAGAAATCAACGACGAACGCGCGCGTTGAATAACGCCGACGCGGTGCAGCGGCCGCGCCTGGCGCAGATACTGACTGCAATAGTTGCAACGGTACTGCTGCTCTGGCTGTTCGGCCTTACGGCGAAAGTTTTCATACTGCTCTTCATCGCCGTCATTTTCTCGCTCTACCTGGGGGCCGTCACGGACTTCCTGGAAGAGCGGGCACATCTCCCGCGCAAAACCGCCTTTTTCTTCGCGCTGCTCGCCTCGCTTGGGGCGCTGATTGGATTGTTCTTGCTGCTGGTTCCTCCTGTAATCGAGCAGACTGGTAAGCTCTTCACCGTTCTCCCGGAGTACATAGGCAACTGGGAAAAGGGCCTGGACACATTCGCGCGCCGGTTCCCGGCATTGCGCGAAGTCTGGAAACCAGGCGAGCACAAAGTTCTGCACGCAGTTTACGACCAGGTCTCGTCCAGCGCGGAGTCAATTGTTCCAAGAATATTCGGTATCGTCAACGGAGTCATCGAGGTGTTCGCTGTCGCCGTGATGGCGATCTACCTCACGCTTCAGCCGGGTGTGTACCGAGAATGGCTCATCGCTCTCTTCCCGCCAATCCATCGCGATCTCATTCGCGATCTGCTTGGCGATCTCGGAACAACTCTTCGCGCATACATCGTTGGGCAGCTGTTCGCCATGGGAGTC
>JBKJPM010000124.1:0-11899 GCA_046595175.1 Gemmatimonadaceae bacterium | reverse complement strand
GCGGCCCGGTTCTCTGCTTTTTGCGGCATTCCTGATTGCCGTTGTAGCGATCGCCCTGACTCCCTCGACGGCGCTCGCATGGACCCCGGGTACGCACATTTTCCTGGGCGAAGCGATCATGCAGTCGCTTTCACTGCTCCCGTCGCACATTGCCGGCATCCTCTCGTCCTATCCATACGACTTCCTGTATGGATCAATTGCCGCCGATACGAGCATAGCGAAGAAATACGCGGCCGCCGGACGACACTGCCATTCCTGGAACGTTGGAATGGAAATCCACGACGGCGCGAAGGACGATCCGATGCGCGCTTTCGGCCTGGGATACCTCGCCCATCTCGCCGCTGACTCGGTTGCACACAACTACTTCGTCCCACACCAGCTTACCATCACTTCCTCGACCGCCGCGCTCGGCCACAGCTACTGGGAAAGCCGTTTCGACACGCACATCGGCGACAAATACAGTCGGCGCGCCCGCGAGGTAATTCTTCTGGATCACGCGCGGTCAGATGAACATCTCGACCGGATCCTGAGTCCGACGATTTTCAGCACACCAACCAACCGCAGGATATTTCGCGGTATGGTGTACGTTGCCGACACTGAATCCTGGCAGCGCGTATTCCACATGGTTTCCGAAAAAAGCCGCTGGGATCTCACGTCAGAAGAGGTCGAGCGCTACGTCGAGCGTTCCTTCGATTTCATTGTCGATCTCTTCAATCGGTTCGACAAGGCCGATCCGTACAGTCTGGATCCTGCAGGGGAAGTTGCACTGCGCGAGGCCAAACGCATCAGGCGCGCGGCGTTGCGGCGCGGCGGCGAAGAGCACGTTATCGAAGAAGCCTTCAGGAGCTATGGTCTTCCGAAGTCAGACCTTGGATTTGCTGCAAACCTTGCGGCGCGGCTTTACGACCCGGAGCGCGAAGCCAGCAGCTGATTGACGCGTTTGGGGTCTGCGCGGCCCTTTGATTTTTTCATAACGAGACCGACCAGAACACCCTGGAGTTTCCTTTCACCGCCGGCAAAGCGGGCGGCCTCGGTTGGATTCTCCGCCAGAACTTCATCGATCCATCCCGCAAGCGCATCGTCTTCGCCGACCTGGAGCAGTCCTTCATCCGCGGCGATTTGGGCGGGCTGCTTTCCCGTCTCCAGCATGACTGCGAAAATACGCTTCCCTGCGGAGTGACTGACGCCGCCCGACTTGATCAACGAAATCAACTGAGCGAGATCGGTGGGGCGAACCGGAAACGCAGCCACTGATCCGACGCGCGCATTGAGCCCGGCAAGAACTTCGCCGAGCACCCAGTTGGCCGCAGCCTTCGGATCGTTCGCTTCGCGCGCAGTGGACTCGAAATAGTCTGCGACATCCGGAGCGACGGTAAGTGTCTCTACGTCGTAAGCGCCTAGCTTGTATTCCTCGGCAAACCGTTTTCTGCGCGCTTCCGGCAGCTCCGGAAGATCGTCCTTCATGCGCTTCATCCACTCCGCGGAAAGAATGAGTGGACGAAGATCGGGCTCGGGAAAATACCGGTAGTCGTGACTTCCCTCTTTTGTGCGGCTGGGACGCGCCTCGCCGCGTGCAGAGTCCCAAAGCAGGGTCTGCTGCTGAATCGTTTCACCTCGCGACAACATTTCGCACTGCCGGGCAAACTCGAACTCGAGCGCTTTTTCGACCGCGGAGAAAGAGTTCATGTTTTTTACTTCGGTCTTGGTTCCCAGCTTCGTTTGGCCATAGGGCCGCGCGCTCACGTTGGCGTCAACACGAAGACTCCCCTCCTCCATGCTTACGTCGCTCACCCCGAGATAGAGCAGTATCTGACGAAGCGTGCGAAGATATGCGCCCGCGCCTTCAGCAGTCCGGATGTCGGGCTCGCTGACGATTTCCACAAGCGGGACACCGGCGCGGTTAAGGTCGATGGCTGTCGCACCTGTGTATCGGTCGTGGATGGACTTGCCTGCGTCTTCTTCCATATGCAGACGCGTGATACCGATCCGAATCGGTGACTTGTCTTCAAACTCACCAATGGTCACCCAACCACCCGTGGCTAGTGGATGGTCGAACTGGGATATCTGGTATCCCTTGGGGAGATCGGGATAGAAGTAATTCTTGCGCGCAAAAATGGAAATTGAATTGAGCTGGCACCCGAGACCGAACGCCGCTCTTGTCGCAAGTTTGACGGCCTGCTCATTGAGAACGGGTAGTGCGCCGGGAAGTGCAAGACACACGGGACAGGTATTCACATTCGGCTGCGCGCCAAAGTCTGTGGAGCACCCGCAAAATGCCTTGGTTCTTGTCTTGAGTTGAACGTGTACTTCGAGCCCGACAACCATTTCAAACTGCTCGTGACTCACGAGTGCGCCTCCTTTCCAAGCGCCTGCTCGAGAGCGAACGCAGCCCTGAACATCTCTTCCTCGCGGAAATGCGGTGCGATTATCTGTCCGCCGACAGGCAGCTTATTCACTCTTCCGATGGGAATGGATATCGCCGGCACGCCAGTCAGGTTCGCGGTCGCTGTAAATATGTCACTCAGGTACATTTCGTACGGATCGGTGACTGCGCCAATTTCGAATGCGGTCGTCGGTGTGGTTGGAGTGAGCAGAAGATGCACGCCGCTGTTGAATACAGTATTAAAGTCCCTGGCGATGAGCGTGCGCACCATCTGCGCCTTTCTATAGTATGCATCGTAGTAGCCCGCCGAGAGGACATATGTGCCCAGCATTATCCGGCGAGTTACTTCAGGACCAAATCCCGCTGAGCGAGTATCCTCGTACATTCCGCGTAGCCCAAACTTTGACTTTACCCGGAGCCCGTAACGGACTCCGTCGAACCTCGCCAGGTTGGACGATGCTTCAGCCGGAGCGACGATGTAGTAAACGGGAATAGCGAGTGACGTATGCGGGAGGGACACTTCCCTGATCTCAGCGCCAAGCGAGCGCAGCCTGTCTGCCGCACGTTCGCAGAGCGATCGAATACCCGGATCCAGAGTACCCGGGAAGTATTCCTTTGGCCATCCGAATACCATTCCGTGAAGATCAGAGGGGTCCTTTGGAGACAGATCCTTCGTGTCGGGATTCTTGCGTAGCTTTTTGTCAGCAGGCGGGCGCTCGTGCGGGTGCGTAGTGACGAGAGTGAATTCGGGAACTGCAGCATCGCTGGAAGTGGAATCGTAGGGATCGAAACCCGAAATCGCCTCCAGTCCACGCGCTGCGTCGTTGACAGTTTTTCCGAAGACACCGATCTGATCCAGCGATGACGCAAATGCGACCAGGCCAAACCTGCTCACACGACCGTAGGTCGGCTTCACTCCGACAACTCCGCAGAACGCAGCGGGCTGTCGGACCGACCCACCAGTCTCTGATCCGAGACCTATTGGTGCAATTCCGGCAGCAACACACGCAGCCGATCCACCGGACGAACCGCCCGGCACTCGCGACGGGTCATGCGGATTCCGCGCCGGTCCATACGCGCTGTTTTCAGTGGACGAGCCCATGGCGAATTCATCCATGTTCGTTTTTGCAATGACGACTGCACCCTGAGCCCGGAGCCTTGTTACAGCAGTTGCCTCGTACGGACTGACGTATCCCTCGAGGATGCGTGAGCCACAGGTTGTGGGAAGACCAAGTGTAGCGATGTTGTCTTTCACAACGACCGGAACTCCGGCGAGAAGTCCTGAAGGTTCGGCGGCCGCAATTCGTGTTACCGTCTCCTCAGCATCCTTGAGCGACTGCTTCCTGTCGCTGTGGAGGATAATGTTCAGTCCCTCGTGCCCGGCAATTACCGAGTCCGCACGCTTGAATGCCGCGGCGACTACGTCTTTCGCAGCTACATGTCCGTCGTTTACCTGCTGCGCGAGATCACGACAGCAAAGATCATTGAGCGCTGACAATCAGGCTCCCCCTTCCGAACTTTCGTGTGTAGCAAGGCGCGGCACGAGGAAGAAGCCGTCCTTGAACTCCGGAGCGAATGAGCTGATTGGATTCTGCAGCGGAACTGAATTCCCATTGTCCTGGCGCAGAGGCGTGCCCCCAGCCCCAACGCCAGAAGCCGGAGTGACACCTTCGGTATCCACAGCGGAAAGCGCATCCATATGAACGAGGATGTCGTTCAGCTGAAGCACCAAACCTTCTGCCTCGTCTTCGCTAACTGACAGCCGCGCGAGCTCCGCAATGTGCTGTACATCTTTCCGGGTTACCGCCATCAGTCTATGCCCTTCTCGAGTTTGGTATGAGACGGCTTGATCGTCATGCGCCCGTAGTTCTCATCATCAAAGTCAATAATCACCTTGATGTCATGACCTGCGCCTGTGAGCTGCACAATCTTGCCAGAGCCAAATTTAGGGTGTTTGACTCGTTCACCGATGACAAAAAGAGGATCATCCTGCGATGCGTCCACATCCGGGTCCGGGGCGGGCAGCTTTCGCCAGCCTGCAGCCATCTTGTATGCAGGAACCTCGTACTGCTTTCGGGTCGACGTGCGGTACCCTTGGGCACCGGAACTCGCACCCCAGTCGAATGTATCGCGATGGGCATTTCTACCCGAAGTGCGGAGCCGCATAGTCTGCTTTTCCTCCAGCAGACCTGCGGGAATCTCCTTGAGGAAACGCGACGGCATTGAAAGCATTATCTCACCGTTCCTGCGCCTGCTCTCCGCGTGCGACATGTACAGCTTCTTTTCGGCGCGAGTGATCCCGACGTAGAACAGCCGTCTCTCTTCCTCGAGCTTCTCCGGCTGGTCGAATGACTGCGAGAGTGGAAACAGTCCATCCTCAAGTCCCGTGATGAATACCACCGGGAATTCCAGCCCTTTCGCATTGTGCAGGGTCATCAGCGTCACCGCATCCGAATCACCAGACAGTCCGTCCACTGCCGCGACCAGCATTGCCTTCTGCAGGAAATGATCGAGCGGACGAAGTCCGACCTCGCCGCCATCGTCTACTACGGTTTCCGCTGCAGCATCAATGAGAGCACTGACATTCTCGATTCGCTCGCGCGAGCTTTCAGGTCCCTCAGACTTGAGATAGTCGCCGTAGCGAATCACCTCGATGATGTCGCGCAGCAATTCGTCTACGCTGCTCAATAGCGCCCGCTCCTGAAAGCGCGCAATCATTTCACCGAACGCGCTGAAGCCGGCACGCGCCGCCGGACGCATCGAAGCGATGAGATCCTCGCGACGGCTGGCCTCGAACATCGAGACTCCCGCGGCCCGGGCAATTTCGGAGAGAGCATCAATACTTGTGTCACCGATTCCGCGCTTGGGAATTGCGACAGCGCGCCTGTAGCCTTCGTCATCGGCCGGATTCGCAACAAGCTTGAGATAGGACATCAGGTCCCGAATTTCCCGGCGATCGTAGAAGCGAACAGCTCCGATCAGACGGTACGGGATTCCCTGCCTTCGCAGTGAGTCTTCCAGCGAGCGACTCTGGGCATTAGTGCGGTAAAGCACAGCGAAGTCATTTAGCGGAAGACCGTCCTTGGTGCGCCGCGCCTTGATTTCATCGATCAGCCAGTCAGCTTCGTCGCGATCGTCGAGAGCAGCGAGCATCGTGACCGCCTCGCCTCCCGGACGAGTCGGGCGCAAGGTCTTTCCTCGGCGGCCAATGTTCGCACTGATCGCCGCGTTGGCAACATCGAGGATATGCGGCGTGGACCTATAGTTGTCTTCAAGCTTTACGACTGTCGCTGAAGAAAATTCCTTCTCAAAGTCGAGAATGTTGCGAATGTCCGCACCGCGCCATCCGTAGATGGACTGATCGTCGTCGCCGACAACTGCGACGTTCCCGTGTCCGGTCCCGAGCAGCTTTATGAACTGGAATTGCGCCCGATTGGTGTCCTGGTACTCATCCACGAGGATGAACTGGAACTTGTCGCGGTATCTCTCCAGCACCTGCTGATTCTCGCGGAGCATTTTTACCGGGAGCACCAGCAGGTCATCGAACGAAACCGCATTGGCCGAACGCAGGACACCTTCAAGCTCGTTGTAGACTTTCGCGGCCGCCTTCGACAGTGGATCGAGCGCGACCGGCTCGTACTCCCGCGGTGATATCAGCGCATTCTTCGCGTCGGAAATCAGGTTGGCAATCGCCTTGGGCGTCCACTGCTTCGGCGAAATCCCTGCGCGTTCCATGATTCGCTTGATAACGCCGAGCGAATCGTCTTCATCGTAGATCGTAAAGTTTGGAGTGCGCCCGGCGAGCTGCGCGTGTGCGCGAAGCATGCGCGCGCCGAGGGCGTGGAAGGTTCCGCACCACATACCCTTGAGCGGATTGGCGCTGCCTGACTCAAGCTGCCGCGCAATTCGATCGCGCATTTCGCCGGCAGCCTTGTTGGTGAATGTGACAGCGAGGATTCGTGACGGCGAAATACCGTGATGCTCTATGAGGCGGGCGATCCGCGCGGTGAGCACGCGCGTTTTTCCCGAACCTGCGCCTGCGATAATGAGGAGTGGACCTTCGTGATGCAGAACTGCCTCGCGCTGAGCCGGGTTCAACCCTGCGAGCGGTTCTCGAGTCCTGCCTTCCGCTTCGCCGCGCATTATTTCAAGACCTGAAGCCATTAGCTCAAGATAATGTCGAACGTCGCTCCGCGTTCAGTTGGAACCAGAATAAGCTCACCTCCGTGAGCATCCTTGATGATCCGCTTGGCGAGAGACAACCCGATTCCCCATCCATTCTCTTTTGTGGAGAACCCCGGATCAAAGATTTTCCCCCGCAGCTCTCTTGGAATACCCGGGCCATCGTCCTCGACTCGAACCCGAAGGCGCCCTTCCGGCATTGCCTTGGCGAAGATTCGTACGTTGCCGGGCGAACCAGCCAACGCATCAATCGCATTTTTCGTGAGTGCCTCGATCGCCCACTCGATCAGAACCGGGTCCGCCTGGATCACCAGTGACTCCCCGCTGCGAGTAGACTGGATATTCACCCGATGCGCGAGCGTTGGAACTCTGGCTCGGAAGTAGGCCGCCACTGTCTCCGAGAGCTCGCCAATGTCCACCTTCTCCTTTTTGGGCGGCCGCCCAATTCGCTCGAAGCGATTTGCGACACGCTGCAAACGGACCAGGTCGGATTCCATATGCTGCAGCGCGGAGGTGGTCATCGGATCGTCGGCGGCCTCCCGGAGCAGCTCGATCCAACCGCTCAGGCTGGACAGCGGTGTTCCCAATTGGTGCGCAGATTCGCGCGCCATTCCCGCCCAGATTTTTTCACGGTCCGCACGACCGCGCGTTCGGAGCGCGTATCCGCCGGCCGCCAGAAACATCGCGATCAGCACCGCCTGCAGAAGAGGAATGATCCTCAGTCCACGGACAAGCGGAGTATTCCCGAAGTGCACGGTGCCGACGTCATTCTCCACGAGCGGACGATTCTCGCGGTCAAGCTCGCGAACGTACTCCCTCACCTTCGGCGAATTGAGGGACGCTTCAAATGGCAGGTTAACGGCCGCAGTCGGGTTGCCTTTTGGGTCGGTGAGAATTACGGGCACACCGGATTCCCGGATATCTCCGGAAAGATCCAGCAGCGCCTTGTTGGCGGCTTCCGCACTGGGATCGTTGAGCCCATCGTAAACCCGCGCGTACATCAGGCCGACGCGTGAGGCCTCTCTGCGAAGGTCCCGCACGATGCTCCGAGTGTAGAGGACATACCACCCCAGCAGGAGCGCTACTCCGACAATTACGAGAACTGCAGGTGCGCTCCGGCGCATGAAGATCAGCTCAGGCGATCGACGCCCAGGTACGGACGAAGAGCCTGTGGGACGTTGACCGACCCGTCTTCATTCATGTTGTGCTCCAGCAGCGCCGCAATAATTCTCGGCAATGCCAGCCCGGAGCCGTTCAAGGTGTGGACGAATTGCGGCTTGCCACCATCGGCGGGGCGAAACCGGATTCCAGCGCGGCGGGCCTGAAAATCCCCGAAAGTGCTGCAGGAGGATACCTCGAGCCATTTGTCCACCCCTGGTGCAAACACTTCGAGGTCGTATGTGCGTGCACTCGCGAAACCAGTGTCACCGGCGGCGAGCAAAACTACGCGGTATGGAAGCTCCAGAAGCCGCACGATATTTTCCGCGTGCGACGTTAACAGCTCCAGCTGCGCTCGGGAATCTTCCGGCGCGCAGAAGCGCACGATCTCGACCTTGTCGAACTCGTGCACACGCAGGAGGCCGCGTGTGTCCTTTCCGTGGGAGCCCGCCTCTCTGCGGAAACACGGTGTGTACGCCGTGAGTGCCTTTGGCAGTTCTGACGCCGGAATTATTTCCTGGCTATACAGATTCGTAAGGGGCACTTCCGCGGTTGGGATGAGAAACATGTCTTCATCCCTCAGCGCATACATGTCTTCCTCGAACTTGGGAAGCTGCGCGGTGCCAGTCATCGCCGCGCGATTGACGACAATCGGAACCCAGGTCTCTTCGTAACCATGGTCGCGCGTATGAGTGTCCAGCATCAGGTTGATCAGAGCACGCACGAGTCTCGCGCCCTGTGAGCGGAACACGATGAAACCGGAGCCGGAGATTTTTGCTCCGCGCTGAAAGTCGATCAACCCGAGTGCCTCGCCGATTTCCCAGTGCGGCTTCGTTGCTCCGGTACGCTTCGTCCCCCATTCGCGGATCACACTGTTCGCTTCTTCCCCACCCGAGGCCACATCTTCGAGAGTGATGTTGGGAATCTCGAGCAATATCTGGTTCAGGGCACCTTCAGCCACTGCGAGCTCGGTCTCGAGCCGCGCGATCTCTTCGCCCAGCTCACGTGACTGCTTTTGCTGCGCGCTGGCATCCTGTCCGGCTTTCTTGAGCTGCGAGACTTCTCGTGTCGCAACGTTGCGGGCACTTTTCCTTTCTTCTACAGCCTGAATCGTTGCACGGCGCTCGGCCTCGAGCTGCTCAGCACGATCAATCGCGGGGCCAAGCGATTCGAGCTTCCCGCGACGGCGCATTCCATCGCGAAGAAGCTCGATTTGTTCACGGATCAACCGTAGGTCGTGCATCAGTCTACGGGAATACCTGTCTTGAAAGAGTGGAATCCGCAGTTGGGATTCACTGTTGACTTGAAGAAGATGGACCTGTCCTTCCGGTCAACGCTGTCCAATCCGATTTTCGCGAAGATATAGGGGGAAATTCCGTATAGGCAAATGTTATTGCCTGTATTGCGGGCGGTCTGAAGTATCACGACCTCGCCCGGAGAAAGCGTGATGCTCTTATCCGTGAGATACCCAGTGCTCGGAGCGCGGGTGATGGCGTCGAAGGTTCCAATGCCCTTGATCAGCCCCACATCCCTGAAGGGCGTTATGGGACTGACTACCAGCCGCATCGGATAAACGATGACCTTCCCTTGCGCATCAATATCGAACGCGACGTCAAAGTTTCCGGCTCCGTCAATGACGCTCACGGTTCTCGCTGCCGCGACGTAAGTGGTCGGGTAGCTTGCAGGTGTACCCGTCAGGGCGTAGACATGAAAAGAGGCTGTCTCGGTACCCTCCGTGGCCTTCAGGCCACCGAGCGAATCCCTACAGGCCGAGATGGCCAGAACGGCAAAGAGTGCGACCGGACTTAGACTGCGAAAGTTCATTGAATTATGAGAGGGTAACACATGCAGAAGGAACCAGAAAGAATACCCTGTAAACGCCGTCAGTTCAAGCGATTGAACGCTTGACTTCGACTGAAAATCCAGTCTTACTTCAGTACCTGAAACCCCCGGAATAGTTGCATTGCTGAATCGCCTCGTCACAAACCGTCCCCATAAGTGAGCGAAAGCCCGGTCGCCCTCCGCCATATACTCGTCGCAGACGACGAGCCACATATAGGCCGGATTATCAAGATGAAGCTGGAAAACGGCCCTTTCCGGGTGACTCTGGCCTACGACGGCCAGGAAGCAGTTGACGTTCTCGAGCGCGAGAGCGATGTCGATCTGGTTCTGCTCGACCTCATGATGCCGAGGCTAAGCGGCATGGATGTTCTGGCGATCGTGAGAAAGCGCGAAGAGTGGAAGAACATTCCCTGCATCATCCTCACTGCGGCCGGCGCCGACAAGCACCAGAAGGATGCGATGAAATCCGGCGCAACGGATTTTCTCACCAAGCCATTCAGTCCCAAGAAGCTCTATGCCCTGGTAGCCAGGCTCACCGGCGTTGTTGAAGAGGAAACGGGGGAAACTGAAAATGGATCGCCAAGCGGGGCGAACGGTTGAATCGTTGGGTTGTAATTCTCGCGGGTGGCGTTGGGTCCCGCTTCTGGCCGCTTAGCACTCCATCGCTACCGAAGCAGCTCCTTCCACTTGTCACGGATAAGCCGCTGCTCGTGGATACTCTGAATCGTGTCTCCACGATTGCTCCGCCGGAGCGTACTCTAATCCTCACGAACGCATCGCTTGCCGATGCTGTGCGCAAGGCATGCACAACGGTTCCACCGGGCAACGTAATCGCCGAGCCGAAGCCGGCTGGTACTGCTGCGGCATTGACCTGGGCGGCGGCGGAGATCGAGCGCCGCGACGGAAGCGGCGCGGTGATGGTAAGCGTGCACGCAGACTCGGCGATTGAAAACGTCGAGGAATTTCGTAACACGCTTTCAAAAGCAGCAACCGTTGCAGAGAAAAACCATTCGCTTGTAACGGTTGGAATCGTTCCCAATTGGCCCAATTCCGGACTTGGTTACATCGAACCCGGTGCTCCTCTTTCGGAAGGCGTATATAAAGTCGGACGCTTTGTGGAGAAACCAGATGAGGCGCGCGCAGTTGCGATGATCCAGAAAGGCGCGCTATGGAACTCGGGAATATTTGCATGGCGCGTGGGCGATTTCCTGAATGAAGTTCGCGCCCTCACCCCCGAAATCGCACCCGCGCTGAAAAACATCGGAGTCGGCGAGGCCGGGCTCCAGCGCTTTTTCTCCAATGTGAAAAGCATTGCTGTGGACACCGGACTGCTTGAGCGCTCCCAAAATGTCGAAGTTGTTGCAGGCGACTTCGGCTGGGATGACATCGGTACATGGGGCGCGCTCAAGAGAGTTCGCAACCCAGACGAGTTGGGCAACGTCATAAATGGCGATGGCTTTGCGCTCGACTCCACACAGAATGTCGTGCACACCAAGGACCAGACCGTTGTGCTGTACGGAGTTTCAGACCTGGTCGTAGTGGCGAAGGACGGAATCACCCTTGTGACCACAGTCGAGAAATCAGCGCACCTCAAATCCTTGCTCGACGCACTTCCCAAAAGAGTGAGCGAACAGTGAGCGCGCTCTTTCTCTACGACGACGCACAGGCACGCGAGTTCGAGCCCTTCGCTCTTACGAGACCTGTGAGCGAGCTAAGAGCCGGATCCTCGCTCATTCGAAATCGCTGGGAAGAAGTGACCGGCCTCTCTGCGGCGGGACTGCTGTGCGCTCCACATCTCGCAGATTTTGTCGAAGGTGACGCGCCGCTTGTCGCTGCATCCGATTTCCTGCTTCCCGCTGGAAGCATCATTGCCAACTCACGCTTCGTTCCCGCTCTTGGCGCAAACTTCTCCGGCGACGTGGGCGCGCATGCTGGTACGGTCTGCGCGGTGCGATTGAAAAGGGAAATCAAGGCATCAGACTTCGCCGATGGACAGCTCACGCTCGAGAAAATTGCCGGCACTTCGAACGGCTCGGAAATTGGTGGGCGTTGGTTGAATGCTGCCTGGGATCTGATCGCGACGCTCAATGACCAGCTGCAAGATGACATTCCCTCGCTTGCGAAAACTCTCAAGCTCCAGAAAAGCCCGGCCGATGTGATTGGCAATGGCCAGGTCTTTATCGAAGAAGGCGCCCGAATCGATCCGTTCGTTGCCTTCGACACTTCTGTCGGCCCAATATTGATCCGTGCTGGCGCGTCCATCGCTTCATTCTCCCGCCTGGTCGGCCCGCTTTACATCGGTGAGCATGTAACGATCATGGGGGACAACATCTC
>JBKJPM010000106.1:0-3219 GCA_046595175.1 Gemmatimonadaceae bacterium | reverse complement strand
TGAGCCGTACTCATTCCTTGGTGGTCGTTGTCTTGGGGGCGCTTTCTGCTGCGGGCTTGGGTGCCGTTGACGGAACGCTTGCCACAGGTTTTTCGGCGGCTCCGGACTCAGGCTTCGAGCTGTCTGACTTGGCCGGTGCCACAGCCTGTCCCTTCTTGCCGTCCTTCCCGTAGTCGGTGATGTAAAACCCGGAGCCCTTGAACACGAGCCCGCCACCGGCGGACATGAGCCTGGTTGCTACGGCACCGCATCGCGGGCACTGAACTTCAGCGGGCGCGGCACTAATCGAACGGTAGAACTTTTCGAAGTCGTGCCCATCGGGGCAACGAAATTCGTAAGTCGGCATTCTTGAATGACTTGGAGAATTGTGGCGGAGACCGAAAGATACTACATCGCAGGCGTGTAGCGACCCCATTCCTTGCCGAGCGTATCCGCAATTTCACCCACGGTTGCCCGGGCTTTTACGCCGGCAATGATGAGCGGCATCATTGCTTGCGGCGACCTCCCCGTAAGCTGCCGCGCCCCCGCCAGAAGGTCGGCCAGCGCTTTCTCGACGCCTTTTGCATCGCGATTTGCGCGGACCTTCTGAACGCTTGCAACCTGCCCCCTCTCCAGCGCCGAAAAATCGGGTGCCGGAATCGGTGGTGGTTCCTTTCCGTCCTCAAACCGATTCACGCCAACCACAACTGTCTCGCCGCTCTCGACACGCATCTGGTGCTCGTAGGCGCTCCTTCCGATCTCTTCCTGAAAAAACCCTTCTGCAATCGCACGCTCGGACCCGCCAAGCTCGTCCACCTTTGCAATCAGCTCCAGTGCTCGCATCTCAATCTCGTCGGTCAGCGCTTCCACGTAATAGCTGCCGGCCAGAGGGTCTGCTGTGTTGGGAATCCCCGACTCGTACGCCAGTATCTGCTGTGTGCGCAGAGCAAGGGTTGCCGCGTCCACCGTAGGGAGCGCGAGAGCCTCGTCGTAGCCATTCGTGTGCAGCGACTGGGTTCCACCGAGGGTCGCTGAAAGAGCCTGCACTGCGACGCGCACAACATTGTTCAATGGCTGCTGTGCCGTGAGAGTGACCCCACCGGTCTGGGTATGAAACCGGAACCTGCAGCTGGCATCCGAGGCGCCGAATCGTTCCCGCATGATCCTGGAATACATGCGCCGCGCCGCGCGAAATTTCGCGACTTCTTCAAACAGATCATTGTGCGCTGCAAAGAAAAAAGACAGGCGCGGTGCGAACTTGTCGATCGCGAGTCCGGCACTCAGCGCGCCCTGTACATACTCGATCGTGTTGGCGAGCGTGAACGCAAGCTCCTGAACCGCAGTCGCTCCCGCTTCGCGGATGTGATATCCCGAGATGGAAATCGGATTCCAGTTTGGAACTTCATCGGCGCAGTACCGGAATACATCGGCAATCAACGCGAGGCTCGGCGCCGGCGGATAAATGTACGTCCCGCGGGCAATGTATTCTTTCAGTATGTCGTTCTGGATGGTGCCACTCAGCTGGTCGCGCGAGATCCCGCGTTCTTCAGCAACGACGATATACATCGCCAGCAGGGTTGCCGCGGTCGCATTGATCGTCATGGAGGTGGACACGGACTCAAGCGGGAGATCAGCAAGCAGCGCATGCATGTCTTCCACGCTGTCAATCGCAACTCCTGCCCGGCCCACCTCTCCCTCCGCGCGAGGGGAATCGGAATCAATCCCCATCTGTGTTGGAAGGTCGAACGCTACTGACAGTCCTGTCTGGCCCGCTTCGAGCAATAGCCTGAATCGCTTGTTCGTTTCGGTGGCGTTACCGAATCCCGCGTACTGCCGCATCGTCCAGAGGCGGCCACGATACATGTCGCGCTGAACTCCGCGCGTGTACGGCCACTGCCCTGGATCCGCGAGCTGCGACGCATAATCCTGCGCCGCATCGCCCGGTCCATAAAAAGTTTTTAGCGGTACGCCGGCCGGTGAGAGTCGCTCGGCGTCCCCTTTTCTGCTCACGACTTGAGCTTCAGGCGCCGACGCCCGTCATGGCTCCGCCAAGCATTGAATCCGCAAGCTCAACATCCGACTTGCTTCCAATAAACAATGGAGTCCGCTGGTGCAGCTCGGTCGGATCAATGTCCATGATTCGCTTCTGCCCGTTGCTTGCTGCGCCGCCGGCCTGTTCCACGATGAACGCAAGGGGATTTGCCTCGTACAAGAGGCGCAGCTTTCCCTTCGTATTCTTCGTATTCGCCGGATAGGCGAACAATCCGCCGCCAAGCAGGTTGCGATGGAAGTCGGCGACAAGCGAGCCGACATAGCGCACGTTCATTGCGGCACGCGCACCATCGAGTCCGCGGTAGCGGCGCATCAATGCAGTAACGCTGTCGTCCCAGTTCTGCTCATACGAATTGTTAACCGAGAGATAGCGTCCCTTGGTCGGGATGCGAATGTTCGGGTGCGAGAGAAGGAATTCGCCGATCGAAGGATCCAGCGTGAATCCGTGTGCGCCCTGACCGGTGGTGTAAACGAGCATGGTGCTGGAGCCGTAAATCACGTAGCCTGCGGCAACCTGCTCTCGTCCGGGCTGGAGCATGTCTTCCATGGTACCGTGTGCACCACCAGTCGTCTTTCTCAGCACGGAGAAGATGGTCCCAACGGGAACATTCACGTCGATATTGGATGAACCGTCCAGTGGGTCGAACAAGAGGCAGTACTTTCCGCACTTGAATCCATCGGGAATTGCAATGATCCCGGGCTCTTCTTCCGACGCCATCGCGCATAGCCGGCCGCCATGGTCCACAGCCTTGATTATGATCTCATTGGCTAGCACATCCAGCTTCTGCTGAATCTCACCCTGCACATTCTCATTCGACGTGGAGCCAAGAATATCGGCGAGACCCGCGGACCGCACCTTGTTGGCGATCATCTTCGCCGAGAGCGCCAGGTCGTACAGCACTCCAGAAAGCTCTCCGGTGGCTTCCGGATAAAGCTTTTCCTGCTCGATGATGTATCGCTCGATCGTTACGACCGATGTCGATGTGTGTTTGACCACTTTGGGCCGCCCTTGTCAGTGGTGGTTTCTTGTGCGCGCGCGAGCTGCTCAAGCGAGAACCTGCGGGCGTCTACTTCGTAGAGGTTGGCTTCATAACCCCGTCGTAAACTCTCCCAAAGGTAACGGATTGGGAAAGTTTTGCTCTCCAGAAATTGCTCGACATGACGGAGCTCGTGCAAGAGCAGGCCCGG
>JBKJPM010000061.1:0-3092 GCA_046595175.1 Gemmatimonadaceae bacterium | reverse complement strand
GGTTGCTTGATACCGTTGACGTTGCGCGGGCGCGCTATTCCTTCGGAGCTAGCGCAATTGAAGTGATTGTGGCGGACAATGCTTCCACGGACCGCACCGCTGAGATAGCCATCGTCTGGGGCTGTCGTGTGGTTCCTGTCGTGACACGAGTGATTGCCGCGGCCCGCAACGGAGGAGCCGCCCACGCGATTAGCCCGATCCTAACATTCGTAGATGCGGACACCCAGATTCATCCCGAAACCTTTAACGGCATCATGCGCACTCTGGCGGATGGGAGGATCGTGGGAGGCGCCACTGGCGTTACCTTGGAGCGCTGGTCATCGGGACTCGCGCTGACATATGCCATGATTATGCCAATGGTAATCGCCACGGGAATGGACACTGGCGTCGTTTTCTGCCGGCGCAGCGACTTTGCTAAGATCGGTGGCTACAACGAGCGGCTTCTGGTCGCTGAAGATGTTTCCTTTCTGTGGGCCTTAAAACGCCTTGGGCGATCTCGTCGCCAACGGCTGACCCGGCTCCGCGCCGTAAAGGCGATCGCGTCCACTCGAAAGTTCGACCGTTACGGGGATTGGCACTACTTTCGCCTCATCTCCCGCCTGGCGGTCGGGCTTTTACGCCACCCGAAGGCAACTGATGATTTCCTTCGAAAATACTGGTACAACGATCGTGGATAGCCGTTTGAATTGCAGCTTCACCAGGCGATGCAGACATGCGGTTAGGTCAAGTTTGTTCTTTGGTGTCGCATCAGGTTTCTTTCTGTTCCCCTCAAGAGGAGGGGTCGGGGAACGGTGGTTCCCCAAGGCTGGGCTTCTTCATGGGAAACTTTTGAGTAAGTAGAGTTTCTGCTGCACGAAGGCTTCTTTGCTTTCGCTGGCCCCACCGCGTTTTTGCCTTCGATGACTTCCATACTCAACTCTCAGCCACGCGCGCCCTCGCCAGCGGTCGCTGATCTTGTGTCTCGTTAGACTCTCGTCGCTGCCACGGTCATGTCGTTTTTGAAGCATCGGGCGATTATTCGTCTTTTCTTGAATAGACCGAAGACGCGGAGCGTTTCGCTGAAGTGGCTCGTCAGAACACATACGCGGCTTTTTCAGTCATTTCTGGCAGAGCACGAGTTCTTGCTCAAGAAGGAGAGCGATGACTTCATTTACGTGGTGCTGGACGGTAAGACCTTCGTCTGGCCAGCTCGCGCTGACCTCGAGCGGCTCAAACACCTATTGGCCGAATTGACCACAGAAGGACACCCTCACCGATATGATTTTGGCCGGACGATGTTAGCTCCGAATGAAGTCGTCCTTGATGTCGGCTGCTGCGAAGGCGGCTTCGCGGCGAAAGCCGCTGAAGAAGGAGCAATCGTTATTGCTGTCGAACCGTCAAGGATGATGGGCACTGTCATCCGACGCCTGTTTGAGGTTCGCGGGCTGCCTACTCCCGAGATCAAGGAGTGCTTACTCGGTCCGAACCGAGGCTTGGCACACTTTGTCGACGATGTGCGCGATCCTGCTCGCAGCCAGATCAGCGAAACCGCCCTTCCGGGTTCTTATCCCGTGCCGGTAAGGACAATAGACGAACTCACGGCAGAATTGCCCCGGAAGCCGACCTACATTAAATGTGACGCTGAAGGAGCGGATTTCGGAATCCTCCAGGGTGCGCACTGCTTATTGGGCGAGTTTCACCCGAAAGTGGCGGTCACCACGTATCATCATACCAATGACTTCGAACGAATCGGGACATACCTTCGATCCCTTGGATACAGCATCGAAGGAAAGGGTTTCCTCTTAGTAGAGGACGAACTACGTGTGGTTATGTTGCATGCAGCATAAACTAACCTGAGTCTAACGAAGCGATGCAGACATGTGGTTAGGTCAAGTTCGTTCTGACAAAGCCGCTCTCCACGAAAGCGTGCTGCCGCCGCCGGGTTCACTTCTCAACGACTCACTGCGCTAGCGCGGGGCGAACTCGAATTCCGCTTTGTCCTTCTTCTGCGAAAGGACGAGGTGCGCGGCGAATTTGTTGCCGCGTTTGCTGACGAAATCCTCGATCAACGGCGAGCGCCCGTCGGCCAGAAGCGCGTGCACTTCTTCCGGGGTGATCTCGTGTTCGCACAGCTTCTTCGCGAGCTTGAAGACGGAGCGATTGTCCTGGTCGGGCTTGCGCACGTAGTAGGCATCCTCCAGCTCGACAAGCTCGCCCCCGTGCGTCTTGCTTTCGCCGAGCACTTTGGCTTTCGAGAGGTCCGCCTTCTCGCGCGTCTTCCGCGCGACTGGCTTGCCATCCTTGTCCGTCTTGGCCGCGCGTGGCGGAAATTCCCAGCGAATCTTCTCCTCAGCTTTGACGAGGAACGCATCGAACGGCCGATTCTTTTTCGAGATGAATCCCTGGAGCAGATCGGTCTTGCCCAGCTCGATCATCTTGATCGCCTGCTCGCGCGTGATTTCCTTTTTGCACATGAGCCGCGGCATGCGGAAGGCCTGCTTCCACTCGCCGTTTTCCTGCTCGCGCAGAACGTAGTTCGAACCCACTTCGCAGAGCTCCCCGCCCGTCGCGGGATCGGTCCAAAAAGACTCGACTGAGCCGAGATCGACCTTGTCGCCGAAATCGTATTCCGCTTTCCACTTCGCGGTTACCTCATCCTTCACCAGCTTGAGAGTGGCCGCGAAACTGTTGCGGGTTTTCGCGGAGATGAAGCCATCGAGCGGGCCAACGACGCCCTTCTCGACCAACTCGCGGATCTCGGCTTCCTCCATTTTCCGGCCACCGATCACTTTGTAGAGCATGAAATCGCCGTCCTGCGATTTGTAGCCGCGCAGCGTTTCGCGCAGCGGTTTGTCGTCGGTCGGCGAGAGGATGTCGGTCTCGCGCGCCACGGAATCGTCTTCCTCGAAACCCTTCACCCGCTCGACGATGCCTTTCGTCTTCTCGACGATCTCGGACATGAATTTTTCGCGCGGGAATTTCCCGTGCTCCATCAGCCGAAGCTGATGCTCCCATTCGCCCGTCATCGCCGGGCTGGTCAGGTCGGAAGCTTTCACCGCGGAAAGGAACTCGATCAGCTGCTCGGCCTTGGCTGTAGGCACCAGATCACGCTG
>JBKJPM010000260.1:0-3433 GCA_046595175.1 Gemmatimonadaceae bacterium | reverse complement strand
ATGGCGGAGTTCAATCCGGTGAAACACTTCATCACGTTGATGCGGGGAGTGATGTTGAAGGGGGCAGGGTTCGCGGATGTCTGGCGCGAGTTGGTGATACTTGGGCTGTTTGGAGCGACGTTCCTGACGCTGGCAGTGCAACGACAGGGACGAACAGGGAACTAAGGATGGCGAGTTTGCAATCCATCCCTATTTTGTGTGATCCATCATGACACAGACCCTTGAGAAGCTCCGCGAGGCACTGGCGGACCGGTATGAAATTGAGCGCGAAATTGGATCTGGCGGCATGGCCACCGTGTATCTCGCCCGCGATATCCGCCACAAGCGCGAAGTTGCCCTCAAGGTGCTCAAGCCGGAGCTCGGCGCAGTGCTTGGCACCGAAAGATTTTTGGCCGAGATAACGGTCACGGCCAATCTGCAGCATCCCAATCTGCTTCCGCTCTTCGACAGCGGCGAAGCGAACGGACTTCTTTTTTATGTGATGCCTTTTGTGCGGGGTGAGACGTTGCGCGCGAAGATTGACCGCGAGCGCCAGTTATCGGTTGAAGAGGCGGTGCGGTTTGCGGTGGGAGTTGCGAGCGCGCTGCAGCATGCGCACGAGCATGATGTGATTCATCGTGACTTGAAGCCGGAAAATATTCTCATACAATCCGGACAGCCGGTGATTGCAGATTTTGGAATTGCTCTGGCGGTTTCCAAAGCTGGCGGGGCCAGAGTCACGCAGACGGGACTGTCGCTAGGCACTCCGCAGTACATGAGTCCGGAGCAGGCGACCGGTGAGCGGGAGATAGACGCGCGAAGCGACATCTACTCTCTTGGCGCAGTCACATATGAAATGTTGTCGGGCGAACCGCCGCATTCGGGGTCGAGTGCGCAGGCGATCATTGCGAAGCTGATGACGAGCGAGCCACAACCGCTGAGCACGCTGCGGTCCACGATTCCCAATAATGTTGTATGCGCAGTGGAGAAGGCGCTTGCCAAGCTTCCTGCCGACAGATTCTCATCTGCAGAGGAATTTGCGAATGCGCTGCGGAATCCATCGTTCACGATTGCAGCGAAGTATGGAAACGTCAGCGCCGAACAGGCGGCTTCAACGAAAATGTGGAAGCGAGTCGCGATCGGCGCGATCGCCGTCGGGGCAGTGCTGCTTGCTCTGGCACTCGGGTCGTTTACCCGGCCTACGCCGCCGCGACAAGTGGTTCGCCATGTGCTTGCTATCGATTCGGGCCACACAATAGGCGGATTCGTTGGAAGGGTTGCGTTATCAGCTGATGGACGGCGACTGGCCTATACAATTGTGCCCGGCCCGAAACTCGTCATTCGTGA
Source organism: Gemmatimonadaceae bacterium (assembly GCA_046595175.1). Taxonomy (GTDB): domain Bacteria; phylum Gemmatimonadota; class Gemmatimonadetes; order Gemmatimonadales; family Gemmatimonadaceae; genus UBA4720. The sequence goes on along the minus strand of JBKJPM010000260.1, from coordinate 2,107 downwards.
GCGTAATCAGCTCACCAGCACTGTGCTTCCTGGGGTGGATCAGGCGTTCTCACCATTTTTCTCGGGCGATGGAACGAAGGTTGGCTTCTTCAGCTTTCCCAATGTGCTGAAAGTTGTGTCCTTGAACGGGGGTCCTTCCGTGGTGATCTCCGACTCCATTTTTACCGCCGGAGGGTGCTTCGGTTCAGACGGGTCCATCTACGCGACCGCATTCCGCGGGCGAGGGATCGCTCGCCTCAAGGAGTCGCCGGGTGCATCGATCAAAAGAATCACGCGCGTGGACAGTGCAGTCGGGGAAACCGTGCACGTCTGGCCCGAAGTTCTACCCGGCGGAAAAGCACTGCTTTTCAGTATTGTTTATGGTGGTGCGATTGCGCGTGGAAAATTGCCCGTAATTGCGGTCGCTGACGTGGCAACCGGGAAGTACCGTGTACTCGTTAGCGGTGTGAGAGCGAAATATTCCCCCTCTGGCCACCTGCTCTATGTGACCAACGAGGGAACGCTGATGATAGCGCTCTTCGACATAAAATCGCAAACGATAAAGGGAGATCCAACCGCCGTTGCCCAGAACCTTCGCGTCGGCGCGTTCACTCGTCCGACTGATTTTTCCGTAACGCGAGAGGGAACTCTTTTATACGTCGCAGGCGCCGCCGGACTCGATCGCGAACTGGTCTGGGTCGGACGCGATGGCAAAGTGGAGCCGGTTGATCCGGCCTGGAAAGGCAACTTCAGCTCGCCCGCGCTTTCACCGGACGGTAAGCGCCTGGCCGTATCCATTGCAAGCGAAACCAAAACCGACATCTGGATAAAGCAGCTCGATCGCGGCCCGAACCTCAAGCTATCGTTCGAAGGGACTAACAACATCTACCCGCAATGGACTCCGGACGGTAAGAACATTACTTACGACGGAGACGCCTCCGGTGCCGAGGAACTGTGGACCAAGCGCGCGGATGGCAGTGCGCAGGCGGTCCTGCAGCTGCACGAGAAGCGAGAGCCATCAGTCGGTCGCTGGAGCCGCGACGGTAAATGGCTGCTCGTCCGTACAAGTGTAAATGCGGAAGGGAATGGAGACATTATCGCACTGCGGCCTGGTGTGGATTCGGCGCCGATTCCAATGGTTGTATCACAATTCACCGAAAGAGACCCTACACTCTCGCCCGACGGGCGGTGGATGGCGTACTCGTCCAATGAAACCGGGCAGGACGAGGTATACGTCGTACCCTTTCCAAATTCCGCGGCCGCAAAGTGGCCCATTTCCACGGGTGGGGGACGAGAACCCCTCTGGTCCCACAGCGGACGAGAGATCTTCTATCGCAGCGGTGCTAACATGGTCTCTGTAGCCGTCCAGACGAGTCCGTCGTTTTCGGCGGGAAAAACCACAGTTTTGTTTCCGGTTCAAAGTCTTGGTGGGGGTGGTGGAAATCATCGCCAATACGATGTTACTCCTGATGACAAGCGTTTCATTTTTTACCGATCGCTCGGCGGTATTGCGGCTACCAACCTGGTTTTCGTGGAAAACTGGTTTGAGGAACTCAAGAAGAAATAGGCGATGCCAACGCTGATGGGCCATCCTGCGCCGCTAGACTCCGGCTTTTTTGGCTCCCCTATTATAGTAGTACAGCGTCGGTTGAGATTTGCCTTAAACGCTTTCCCCGTAATAACTTACGCTCTGGCGGTCCAATGATTGAATTTTGCCGCCCATGAGCTTGTGAAAAAAGTCACAAGCCTTAAATTTGAGTAAGAGATAGGAGTTAAAAGGAGTCTAAGGAGAAGATTGTGGCGGATTCCAGTCCTGGAGACACAAAAAAAGCTGGCACCGCCATGGCCGTGTCAGGACTCCAGTTTGCGGTCGCCGTCATCCTCTTTGTATTCCTTGGCCAGTGGCTGGATAAAAAGTTCGGAACGAGCCCCGTTTTTCTTTTCGTCTGTGTTTTCGTCGGTTCAGGTGCTGCGTTGTACTCGATGTATCGCACGCTCAACGCTGTCAACTCGGCTGAAGACGAGATGAGGAAGAAAAACAAGTGAAGGCGGGAGCGGTATATGCAGTCATCACGCTCGCGCTGATCGGGGTAATCGGCTGGCTGCTCGCGCTCGGTTTCAAAACGCC
>JBKJPM010000246.1:0-7872 GCA_046595175.1 Gemmatimonadaceae bacterium | reverse complement strand
ATTCCGCGGGAGCTGGAAAGTTTACGTTTTGCTGAATCCCTGGTACCTGCTGGAGGAGTCTGTTCAGTGCGCTCATCGAGTTCCATGAGACGCTCTTCCTGGCGTGCGGCGCCGGTTTTAAGAGCTTCGATCTCCCGTCGAAGCCGTGCCACTTCTGCCGCAAGTGAATCGTTTGACTGTGCGCTCTGCGCACGTCCTGGCGTTGCATCGAGAATGAAAGCGACTGCGATGAGAAAACAATAAATCCGCATAACGGAGAGTTGGTTGAAGTTCGTAAATTTCCTCGAAACCTAGACCCCAGCTCTAATCCCGTCAAGTTTTGTCGGGATTAAACAAATCCTTATTTCACAAGGACTTGGACAAGGCGTGCTCGCATGCAGCAAGGCAGCGCCGGACGGTCTCAACCGTGTGATCACCCATGTGGCCGATACGGAAAGTGCTGGATTTGAGCTTTCCATATCCCGTTCCAATAGTGATTCCCTGCTCGTCAATCCCATCCAGGAATCCCTGCATGTCCATGCCCTTTCGGAGCTCAATGCACGTCACTGTGGGCGAGCGCCCTTCCTGCACGGCCATGATTTTCAGGCCAAGCCGGTCCGCCCATGCGACCACTTCCTTCTGCATCGCCTTGTGCCGAGTCCACCGGTTCTCGATTCCTTCGGCGAGAATGCGCTTCAGCTGAAAGTCCAGCGCGAAGTACAGCGAAATCGCCGGCGTATTCGGAGCCTGGCGGTTACGCGTGAACTCCTCGTATTCAATCAGGTCGTAGTAAGTCCCTCGATTGGTTGTTCCGCGCGCTAGCTCCATGAACTTTTCGGACGCAACACAAAACGCGAGCCCCGGAGGAAGCGCGAGTGCTTTTTGTGATCCAGTGAGCACGTAGTCCAGATCCCACTCATCGAATCTCAGCTCGGCGCCAGCCAGTCCACTCACCGAATCTATCAGGCAGAGTGTGTTGTGCCTGTGGGCCGCATCCGAAAGCGCGCGAACATCGTTGAGTGCGCCTGAGGATGTCTCGGAATGTGCAACCGTAACCGCCGCAAACTTTCCAGCTGAAAGCCGGCGGTCGAGCTCGGTGACGTCATGTATGTCTCCCCATGGAACTTCGTACCGCTCTACTTCCCGCTCGCATGATTCCGCAATGCTTGCAAACCGTTCGGAAAACGCGCCGTCCACCAGCGACAGGATTTTTCCCTTCGGGGCGCAGCGGATGGCAGCTTCCATCATTCCGGTTCCGGAGGAAGTGCTGATGAACACGGGCCGCTTCGTCACGAAAACCTGCTTCATTCCTTCCTGAACACGCACAAAGACCTGCTCGAATTCCGGGCCGCGATGCGAGATCATCGGCTTCGCCATCGCCTGCAGCACGTCCGGATGGACTTCAGTCGGGCCGGGAAGAAAAAATGTTCCGAATGTCATGCCTTAATGTGGTTGTAAAGCTCAAAAAATGAAGTGAGCTCGAAGTCGGCCATCGCCACGATCTTGGCCCGGCGTACGGCCCCTGTATATGCCGCGAATGCGTCCACAACCGGCTTCACCTCGGCGTCGGTCATTCCATCCCCGATCAGCAACGATGGCGGGTCGAGCTGCAGACCTGAGATGACAGTTCGTTTTCCAAGCTGTTTCGAACAGGGATGCTCCTGATCATATCCCGCGTATTCGCCCTTCCGGTCGAAGAAGAGCGGTACGGCGTGAACATCAGTGCTCTTCACACCCAAGTGGGCAGCAAGACCTGTTACCGCCTGGCGCATTCCTCCACTCACGATGAGAACACGAACCCCGTCCCAGAGCAGCTGCGGAATCCACTCCTTTACGCCTGGTGAAAGATTTTCAATGTACGCGCGCGCAAGCCCGGCCATCTCATTCTGCGTAGGCCGGACTGCATCCAGTCGCGCAGCATACACTCCATCGAACTCGAGCTCGCCCCGCATCGCCCGCTCAGTCACATCGTTCACGCGCGCAAAGACTTCCGCGCCGCGCAAACGCGCTAGCCACTCAATGCCCTCGATGCTGCTTAGCGTGGAATCCACATCGAAAATGATCGTCCGGTACTTTGAGTTGCTCATAGAATGTTTCCGGGAGCGAGTATTCCGTGGGGATCGAGCTCGTGCTTCATCGTTCGCATCATTCCTATCTGCAGCTCGGTCATTTGCAGCGGCAGCCATTTGCGTTTCAACTTGCCTATTCCATGCTCGGCCGCAATTGTGCCGCCCATCGCAAGAACGTTCTGGAGCGTTTCCTCCACGACTTTCTCGATTTGAGTAATCGACTCTGCGTTCTCCGCAATAAAATTCTGGTGCGGGTGTCCGTTGCCCGCGTGACCGTACAATACGGCGCGCTCAACTCCATTAGCATCGGCGATAGCATTTGCCATGGCGATGGCATCTCCAAGCTTTCTATATGGGACCGCCCAATCGGTGGAGACTTTTCTTCCACCCTTCGCGCGGCGGAGAGCACCGCGCTCATTCATGACTGATGGAACACGATGCCTGATTCTTCGCGCATGTCGCAGCTCTGCATCACTTCCGAAAACGCGAATGTCATCCACCAGCGCTTCCGCGCGCTCGGCGTGCGCGAGCCAGGTCTCGAGGCCCGCTCCTTCGTCTTCCGCGTACACCATCGCACGCGCAGAAGGCGCCCAGCCGGCTTCATCCCCACCACGGGCAATTTCCAGTGCAAGCTCGCCAAAGAACTCCAGACAGCGCGGTGCGATGTCCTCCGCTTCCCTCGCCTGCACCACGAAGGCAAGTGCCGCTTGCTCAGATGCAAAGGGAATCGCCAAACCGGTGACCTGCTCCGCGATTGGAATCAGGCTGAGCTCCGCCTCAACGATTATGCCGAGCGTCCCTTCGCTCCCGATGAACCAGTCGATTGGATCCTGCGCAAAGCCGTAACCGACTGTGTTCTTTTCGAGGTCACTTCTTCGCAGCTCAATCAGCTCACCGCTTGCAAGCACGACCTTGAGCGCGCGAATGTGTTTGCGAGTCGCGCCATACTTGTACGTGCGAGCACCGGATGCATTGCATGCAATGGCACCGCCGACAGTGCACTCCTCTTCGCTGGTCGGGTCGGGCGCGAATGTCAGCCCATCCTGCGCAACGAGTTTCTTTAACTCGCCGAGGAGCACGCCCGGCTGGACGCTCGCTGTTCTCGCCTTGAGATCGATATCCAGGACACCGCTCATTGCGCGCATTGAAAGGAGGACGCCCTTGTCAGTGATCGACGCCGCAGTGGTGCTCGTCTGTGCGCCCGCTGTTGTTACGGGTGTCTTGTTCGCCGAACATCCCCGGAGGATCTCTACAACTTCCTCAGCTGTCGCGGGACGCCCAACGCTCTCCGGAGTGAGAACCAAACCTGAAGCATCGGACGCGACACTCGCGCGCACATCGGCGTCCTGTTCCAGCCGCATCCCGTCAATCCGCTTTGAAGCGGACTACCGTAGCCGTTACGATTTCCGGCAGTTCGAGCAGCTTCTGTCGCACATCTTCCGGTATGTCTCCGTCAACCGATACAGCTGCCAGCGCCTGTCCGCCGCGCGCAAGTCGTGCCTGATGATATTCCGCGATGTTTACGCCAGACGAACCCAGCAACGTGCCTACATGTCCGATGACGCCCGGCACGTCATTGTTGGCGAGAATGAGAAGCGTGTCCCGCGGCTGAACATCAACATGGAACGCTCCGATCCGCGTGATTCGCGAGCCGACTCCTGCCACTGCGAACTCCTGCATTCCTCCGCCGAGCCGCACTTCGACGAAACCCGGTTCTCCCGCAGCAGTTGTCTCGGTGAAGGAGAGTTCGATGCCACGGCCTTCTGCGACCCGGCGCGCATTCACAAGGTTCAGTCTTTCATTTTCCATGACTGCATCCAGCGCGCCAATTGCCGCTGACGCGAGAATGGCATCGCGCGAGCCTGCAAGCGCCTGACCGCAGCGGACTTCGATCTTGCTCACTGCTTTGATTCCCTGCGAGGCAAGGACACCGCGCGCGATCGCCGCAGCCCTGCGCGTGAGACGCAGCGCCGGCTGTATCTCTTTCCACCTTCCACTTTCTACTTCCGCGACGTTCATTGATGGCCCAAGCTCGCCCTGCAGGAGTGCATCGCGAACCGCGACGCAAGCATCCACGGCAACATTGCGCTGTGCTTCCGCTGTGGAGGCCCCGATGTGCGGAGTCAGGAATAGATTCGGAAGTGTGCGCAGCGGATGGTCCGTCGGGAGCGGCTCCTTGCTGTATGCATCGAGGGCAGCGGCAGCAAGCTTGCCGGCCTGCAGTGCATCGAGGAGAGCATCCTCATCCACGATTCCACCGCGCGCAAAATTGAGCAGGATACCGCCGGCGCGAATCCGTGAAATCTCCCGGCGTCCAATCATCCCGCTCGTCTCATCGTTCAGCGGAGTGTGAACCGTCACGATATCGCTCGCTGCGAGAATCTCGTCGAGCGTTGCAATGTGCTCCACCCTGCACGACTCGAACCGGCCGCGTGATACATACGGATCGTAAGCGAGCACCTTCATTCCAAACGCATGGGCGCGCGTTGCTACTTCGCTCCCGATTCGTCCAAGGCCAATGATCCCGATCGTGCGTCCCTTGAGCTCCGAGCCGAGCAGCTGTGAGCGATCCCATCGCCCCTCGCGCATCGATGTATCGGCGCGAGAAAGATTCCTGATGATGTTGAGCATGACACCAAACACGAGTTCGGCGACAGCTACGGTATTTCCTGCGGGAGCATTGATGACCGCGACGCCCAGCTCGGTTGCGACATCCATTGCGATGTTGTCAACGCCGACGCCAGCGCGTCCCACAACCTTGAGTTTCTTCGCTGCCCGCAGCAGCTCCGGGGAAATCTTTGTCGCGCTGCGTCCTATGATCGCATCATAGTCACCGATCTTTTGCAGAAGAACGTCAGGGGGCAGCGTCGGACTTTCGTCGACCTGCAGCTCAGGCTCGGAAGCCAGTATCTCGACTCCCTCGGGGTCGATTTCGTCGGTTACAAAGACGCGGTATTTCACGGGTGAAAAATGACTCCGTTCACATTTTCAATTTAGTTTAAACACGCGGGGAAAGTTGGAACTAACCGGTCACCCCGTCAGGTCGTAACAGCACCCCGTACAAGGCTCTCATGGACGAACGCTCCCTGATTGCGAACTAGCCGCCCCTCAAAACGCGGAGTGATGTACCTTTGATTACATCCGCCCGAGGGAAATCATGAAAGAGACTGATGCGCGGACAGGCGTTTCTGACAGGCGCCAGGCACAATCTCCCGATGCCGAAGCTGGCAGTACTTCTGTTGCCCGCGAAGTGTACCTAGCAGATGCGGATGTCGAACTCCAAGACACTTTGCGTTTTGCGCTCGAATCGTCAGGTCATCGCGTGACCATGTTCGCCGACGGTCCCGCGGCTCTGGAAGCGCTCATCGCACTGCCGAATCAGCGGCAACCCCGCCTGTTGCTTGTTTCAATCGATCTTCCCGGACTCGACGGGCACACACTGCACGAGCAACTCCAGGCTGCCTGTCCTGGAAAATTCATTGTCGTTTTTTTGAGCACACGTGACAGCGACGCCGACCAGGTTCGCGCAGCATCGGCCGGCGCGTACGACTACCTCGTAAAGCCCGTGAGCATCCCGGTTCTTCTCGTAAAAATCGACGTCTGGTTCAAGCGCTGCGGGCAAACTGCTTGATCACGACAGTCACCCTGATTGTTATTGGCCTGTTTCAAGTCGTATTCATCCTGTCGACGCTCACAGTGCTTTTCGTCACCAACCGTCGCGGACGACAAGTGGACTCGCTTGACGCCGCAGTGGTCACAGCGCTCCGAAGCCCCGCCCGTGCCCTCATCCTTGGTGAAGATCAGGGCCAGATGCTCGCTGCTGCACTCGAAAAACTTTCTCCGTATGTGGCTTCCCGCCACCTGCAGGCGATTACCGCGTCGCAACTCGCGCAGGAGCAGCGCGAGGCGATTGTAGAATTGGTGCGTCCTGCTGAATGGGTCGAGCGCATTCTATCAGGGGGCTCGTCCAGGATCTGGTGGAAGCGAATGGAGGCGGCGCGCCTCCTTGCTGTGACGATGGCTCCGTCGGATTCGGAACTGCTTGTGCGCCTGGTTACCGATCGGAATCCCGCTGTCATGAGCGCGGCCGCCGGGGCGATCGCAGGCTACGCCGACGAAGGCCTGATAAAGCTTGTCGTTCGCCGGCTATCCGTTTCGGCTCCTGCAGTTCGTCTCCAGCAAATGCGTGCACTCAGAAGCCACTCGGAACTTGCGTCAAGCATACTTGTCCTGGAACTCGCCCGTGGCCACTCGCCTGACCAAACCTGCGCACTGATCCAGCTCGCGGAAGTTCTGGGAACGCCGCAGGCACTCGGCGCAGTCGTGCGCTACGCCAACGATTCGTCGACCGAAGTTCGCACTACGGTTGCGCGGGCGCTTCGTAATTGTTTTTCGCCTGAAGCTGTAGACGCAGCCCGATTGCTGCTTCAGGACGACGATTGGCGCGTTCGGGCCGCTGCTGCCCGTGCGCTTGCGGGACTTAATGATCTCGGCGCTGTAGATGCTCTTCGGCTTGCTTTGAACGACAAGTCCTGGTGGGTGCGGTTCAGATCTGCTCTCGCGCTGGGATCGCTTGGGGAACAGGGAGATGAGGCACTTGCAACTGCCGCGATATCGAACGACAACTACGCACGGGATATGGCAGTCGTTGTCGGTGGGTTATCAGAGGCAGCTCGGCTGGAACTAAGCGCGTGACTGCGCTCGAGTTCGTTGCGAAAGCGATCATTTGCTACATGCTGGCGCTTAACTCGTTTTACGCTCTGTTGCTGATTCTCTCCGTTCCTCAATTGCGTCGCCATTGGCGCATCGCTGACGACGTCAATCTCCGCTCCCTGCGCGCGGCCGATGTAATTCCGCCAATTTCGGTGATCGTCCCGACGTTCAATGAGGAGAACAACATCATTGAGGGGGTGCTCTCGTTTCTGTCGCTCGAGTATCCGCGCCACGAAGTGATCGTTATAAATGACGGTTCCACAGATGCTACGATGCAGCGCCTCATCGAAGCGTATGCGCTGGTGGAAGTGCCCGCAGCCTACCCACACACCGTCGAAACCGCGCCTGTTCGCGCTTTTTATAGATCCACAATCCACACAAAGCTTGTTTGCATCGACAAGGACAACGGTGGTAAGGGCGACGCATTGAACGCCGGACTCAATGCCGCTCGCTACCCGTACGTGCTTGCAGTTGATGCGGACACGTTCATCGAACACGATGCCCTTCTGCGTCTTGCACGACCCTTCCTTCTCGGCCAGAATGTTGCCGCCGTTGGCGCGACGGTTCGTATTTCCAATGGATCCGTGATCGAGCATGGCCGAGTGGTAGAGGCGCATGTTGACAATCGCTGGCTACCAGGAATTCAAACCGTGGAATATCTGAGATCGTTTCTGTTCGGGAGACTTGGGTGGAATCCGATGGGTGGCGGACTGATCATCTCAGGAGCATTTGGTTTGTTCAGGCAGGAATACCTTCTGGCAGTCGGCGGCTACCATGCCGGGACTGTTACAGAAGACATCGACCTCGTCGTCCGTTTCCACAAGTACCTTTACCAGATCAAGTCAAACGCTGTAATGACCTTCGTTCCGGATCCGGTCGCCTGGACCGAGGCACCCGTCACCCTGAAAGTTCTTGGGACGCAGCGCGAGCGATGGCATCGCGGGCTTATTGCGACCATTGTGACGCACCGTAGCATGATGTTCAATCCACGATACGGCGTCATAGGAATGGTCGCTTTTCCCTTTTACGCTCTCGGAGAGATGCTCGCACCAGTAGTCGAGGCCGCGGGGTATCTATTGCTCCTCTTAAGTTTCCTGCTCGGCGTCCTGGA